>DATFCF010000845.1:0-2854 GCA_035253445.1 Mycobacterium sp. | reverse complement strand
CGTGGTGTCATGCCCTCATGTCCGCACCGCACACCGATCTCACCCCGACCACGCTCACCGAGCCGGGCATGCGTGGCGTCGTCCGGGTGCTTGGCGGGGCGGGAACCGGCAAGAGCAGCCTGTTGATTCACACCGCGGCCGCTCACATCGCGGCGGGCGCCGACCCGGAATCGGTTCTGCTGCTGACGGGTTCGGCCCGGCTCGGCGGGGCGGCCCGGGCCGCGATCACGTCCGCCCTGCTCAGTGCGGGCGAGCGCGCCGTGGTCCGGGAACCATTGGTCCGTACCGTGCACTCGTACGCATTCGCGGTGCTCCGGCTGGCCGCGCAACGCAACGGCGACCCGCCACCGCGGTTGATCACCAGTGCCGAGCAGGACGGCATCATCCGCGAACTGCTCGCCGGTGATCTCGAGGACGGCGACGCGTCCGCCGTGGCCTGGCCGCCGCAGCTGCGGCCCGCTCTGAGCACTGTCGGATTCGCCACCGAGCTGCGCGATCTGCTGGCGCGCTGCACCGAACGCGGTGTCGATCCCCTTGAGCTGCAACGCATCGGCCGGCTCGCGGGTCGCCAGGAATGGCTGGCCGCAGGCCAGTTCGCACAGGCCTACGAACAGATCATGCTGCTGCGTTCCGCGGTCGGGATGGCCGCGCCGCAGGCCACCGTGCCGGCCTTGGGTGCCGCCGAACTGGTCGGCGCCGCGCTCGAGGCCTTCGCGACCAACGCCGAACTACTGGCCGCTGAGCGCGCCCGCATCAAGCTGCTGCTGGTTGACGACGCGCAGCACCTCGATCCACAGGCCGCCCGGCTCGTCCGGGTGCTGACGGCGGGCGCCGAACTGGCCGTCTTTGCCGGAGACCCCAACCAATCCGTATTCGGCTACCGCGGTGCCGATCCCTCGCTGCTGCGCGGTGACGAGCCGGCGATCACCCTGACGGAATCGCACCGCTGCGCGCCGGCCATCGCAGGCGCCATCACCGCCGTCGCCGCCAGGCTTCCCGGCGCCGACGCGGGCCGCGAAGTCACGGCCGCTGCCGAAGGCCCGGGCTCTGTCGCGGTCCGGATCGCGGCATCGCCCCATGCCGAAGCGGCACTGATCGCCGACGCATTGCGCCGCGCCCACCTGGTCGACGGTGTGCCGTGGTCGCAGATGGGAGTGGTGGTGCGCTCGGTTCCCCGGCTGGGCGCACCACTGGCCCGCTCGCTGGCAGTCGCCGGCGTACCGGTCGATGTGCCGCAATCCAATTCGCCGCTGGCCGAGCAGCCGGCGGCGCGGGCGCTACTGACGGTCCTCGAGGCCACCGTGCAAGGGCTCGACGGTGACCTGGCGCTGGCGCTCGTCACCGGCCCGATCGGGCGGGTCGATCCGGTGTCGCTGCGTCAATTGCGACGCGCGCTGCGCCGTGCCGATGCGAGTGTGCCGCCGCGCGACTTCACCGATCTGCTCGTCGAGGCGCTCGATAACGGGACAGCCCAACTGTCGGCCGATGTGGCGCGCCCGCTGCGGCGTGTGCATGCAGTGCTGGCCGCCGCGCGCCGCAGCGTGTCCGAGGGAGCAGACCCGCGGCACACGCTGTGGCAGGCCTGGCACCGGTCGGGTTTGCAACGACGCTGGCTGGCCGCCAGTGAACGCGGCGGCCCGGCCGGTGCGCAAGCCGATCGCGACCTCGACGCCGTCACGGCACTGTTCGACATCGCCGAGCAATACGTGACGCGCACCGCCGGAGCATCGCTTGCCGGCCTGATCGACCATGTCACGGCGCTCGGCCTACCCGCGACACCGCGCGACCAACGCGGCGAGCTCGACGCGGTCGCGGTGCTCAGCGCGCATTCGGTGCTCGACCGGGAGTGGGAGTTCGTGGTCATCGCAGGACTGCAAGAAGGGTTGTGGCCCAACACCATTCCTCGCGGCGGGGTGCTCGCCACGCAGCAACTTGTGGACGTGATGGACGGCGTCGCGGCACCGGCCGAACGCGGGTTGTCGACCAGGGCACCCCTGTTGGCCGAGGAACGCCGACTTCTGATCGCGGCGATAGGACGGGCCCGCAGCCGGCTGCTGGTCACGGCCGTCGACAGCGACAGCGGCGACGAGTCGATGCTGCCCTCGTCGTTCTGCTACGAACTGACCGCACTCGCGACCGATCCCGATCCCCACGACCCCGCACCGATCGCGTCGCCGCGGGTGTTGGCGCCGTCGGCGTTGGCGGGCAGGCTGCGGGCCGTGGTGTGCGCCCCTGTCGATGAGGTCGACGACGCGACGCGTGCCTGTGCGGCAGCACAATTGGCGCGGCTGGCTGCGGCAGGAGTGCCGGGCGCCGACCCGGCGAAGTGGTACGCCATGACGCCGCTGTCCAGCGACGAGCCGCTGTGGTGCGGAGACGACCACACGGTCACGCTGTCGCCGTCCACGCTGCAGACCCTGACCGATTGCCCGTTGCGCTGGCTGCTGGAGCGCCACGGCGGCACCGACGGGAAAGACGTGCGGTCCGCGGTCGGCTCGCTGCTGCATGCGCTGGTCGCCGACGGGGGAAAGACCGAAAGTCAGTTGCTCAACGAGCTCGAAAAGGTTTGGGACAAGCTGCCGTTCGACTCACAATGGTATTCGCGCAACGAGCTAGCGCGGCACCGCGCGATGCTGGCGACCTTCGCGCAGTGGCGGGCACAGAGCCGCCATGAGCTCACCGAGGTCGGCACGGAGATCGCCGTCGACGGCGAGGTGGCGCCGCAGGTACGGGTTCGCGGAAGGCTCGACCGGTTGGAACGCGACAATGCGGGCCGGCTGGTGGTGGTCGACATCAAGACCGGAAAGAGCCCGGTCACCAAGGACGACGCGCAGCGTCACGCTCAGCTGGCGAT
>DATFCF010000844.1:0-5130 GCA_035253445.1 Mycobacterium sp. | reverse complement strand
CGCACGACCTTGTCGTGACTCCAGCGGTCGCGGTAGAACACATCGCCATCTCGACCGCCGCGGTGAGTAACCGTCCGCAGGTCGTCGGAGAACTGGCCGGGGGTGAAGTAGCGGCCACTGCGCCCCAGCAGCTCCTCCACCGGGCCGCCGATCCGGGGTGTGGTGGTCACGGCGGAGACGCCTTGTCGGCTTTGGCGCGCTCCGGTTCGTGCGCATGTAGTCGCAGCGCCGTATAGGCGAGGGCAAGCAGCGCGGTCGCGACCAGTAGGAGAAGGCCGACGGTGTAGTTGTTGTCGGCCGCATTGTAGGTTGCGCCCATCACCAGCGGTGGGAAGTATCCGCCCAATCCTCCTGCGGCGGCGACGATTCCGGTAACTGAACCCACCGACTTGGCTGGGGCGCGGCGGGCCACCCAGGCGAACACGCCGCCCGTGCCGATGCCCAGGAAGACCGCCAGCGTGATGAATGTCGCGGCCGACCACACGTCGGGCGGCGGCTGGAAGACCGCGATGAATGCCATCAACGCAGTACCCGCGAACGACGCGAGCACGACGTACTTCGGTGCGATCCGGTCCGACAGCGCCCCGCCGACCGGACGGGCCAGCACGGCGGCGAGCGCGAACCCGGCGGTGCGGGCGCCGGCGTCGACGGGGGAGAACCCGTAGATCGTTTTGATGTAGGTCGGCAGGTAATTGCTGAACGCCACGAAACCGCCGAAGACGATCGCGTACAGGAACGACATCTCCCACGTCACCGGCAGCTTCGCGGCCGCCCTGAGTTTCGGCACCACCGGGTCGGTATTCGGTTCAAATTGCGGCGCGTTGCGCATGCTCAGGAGGCAGAGCCCGGCGGTCGCGGCGAGGGCGGTGGCGACGATGACGTGGGTGGTGAACAGCCCGAACCAACCCACAAAACGGGGGGTGAAGAAGGCCGACAGTGCGGTGCCGACCATGCCCATACCGAAAATGCCCGTCGCGAAGCCGCGTCGGGCCGGTTCGTACCAGTTGTTGGCGAACGGGATGCCGACGGCGAAGATCGTGCCCGCGATGCCCAGGAAGAAGCCGAATACCACCAACAGTGGATAGGACCCCGCGGAACCTGCGGCGCCCACCGCCAGCACCGGAACGATCGATGCCAGCGATATGGCGATGAACATGACGCGGCCGCCGTACCGGTCGGTCAGTGCGCCCACCACGACCCGGCCGATCGCTCCGACCAGGATCGGCGTTGCGACCAGTAAGGACGCCTCGGTGCTGCTCAGGGACAGATCGCCGGCGTAGGTGGTGGACAGCGGCCCGATCATGTTCCAGGCCCAGAAGTTGATGGCGGAGACCCACGTGGCCAGTGCCAGGTTGAAGCTTCGCCGAGCGCCGGTGTCCGGCGTAGTCGCCGAGTTCACATCTACTAGAGAACCACCTCTGGGGCGTGAGGTGAGCAGTTCAGGCAAAAAGATTGTGGCCCAACGCCATCGAGTCGACTGCACACCCCGAGGCTGTCTCACCCACCGCAACCCCAGTAGAGGAATTGGCCGTCACGCAAAGGGACCAATGTCCCTACGCGGCACACCTATCGGTGAGTTGTCCAATCGGCCGGGCAGTCCCGAGTGTGCGCTTTGATACGCCGCGAACGGCGCGTTGCGAATGAAACTGCGCGATCGGCGGGATTGCCCGGCGGGCCGTCGCGCTGTCACTCATCTAGTTGGCCAGAGACAGGCCGGCGGCCACCGCGAACCCGAGCACCGCGGCCAAACCGGCTTGGTCTCTTGCCTTTTCGCTTGCTTCGGGAATCATCGATCCCACCAGCATGACCAGCAGCGCACCGGCGGCGAACCCGTTGATACCACCCTGGAGCTCCTTACCCGCCACCTCCTGGAGCTGATAGCCACCAACGGTCGCAAGGGCGCACAACGTCGCCACGGCCGTCCAGAGCAACAGAATGGTCCGTCTCGGATGCCTGGCAGTTCTCATATCGTTGGCCGAACCGATTGCCTCGGGCAGATTCGACACGAATATCGCGACGAGCAGGGCCGGGCTGACACCGGGACCGGTGGCAATGCCGATGCCAAGCACGGCCTGCTCGGGCACACCATCGAGCAGGGCTCCGAGAGCCAGCGACGATCCCGCCGATTGCTGTGCGCGGCCGCCCAATCGGGCCACGCCCATGTCCGCGAAGAAGAAGGTGACCGCACCCACCGCGAGGCCCACCGACACCGATACCGCGCCTCCGACGCGAAAACCCTCTTCTGCCAACTCAAACGAAATGCTGGCAACCAGCGCCCCTGCGCCGAAACCGAGGACCAACCCGATGAAGCGCTGGTTCCAGTCGCGCAGCACACCAAGGGCCGCGCCGATGATCAACGAGGACGCGGCAAGCAGTCCCCAGCCCAGTGCGACCAGCACAGCGGGAAGCTTAGGCGCGGATCCTGGCCCGCCGCTTCGTCGGGTCGTGTTGGCCGGCAAGCGTCAGGCCGAGCAGCACCATGCCGATGCCCAGCCCGAAGTGCAGCCAGTTGTCGGCGGCGTTGACCGGGACGACGTTGGCGGGGCTGTCGTGCTGGATGAGCACTCCATGAAGCCACAGGCCCAGATAGACGAGCCCACCGCCGAGAAAGTACGCCCGCGCTGCGGCGTAGCTGCGCGCCATCGCCACGCCGACGACGCCGAACGCCAGGTGCACGGCGTTGTGCAGGATGGACACCGCGAAGATGCCGAACAGCTTGGTCCCGGAATGATGGCCCGCCCATTCGAGCAAGTGATAGTCCGTGGTCGCGCCCGGAATGAAACCGAGCACGCCGACGAACAGGAAGCCGCCGGCGACCAGTAGCGCTGCTCCCTGCACTGCCATGTACTTGGGAGTCGTCGTCATCGCCTGGCCTCCCTCGCGCGGTGTTATTGACGGATGGGCAGGTTAGGGGAATACCCGAGCCCGCGGCCCGTTAACCGGCCGGCGGTGTTCTGTTGATCGGCGTCCGCGTCGCGACATCACTGCGGGACAACAGCACCCCGAGCAGAACCATCGCGGCACCCAGGCCGAAGTGCAGCCAGTTGTCGGCGTTGTTGACCGGAACGAAGTTCGCTGCGGACTCGTGGTCGATCACCAGGCCGTACAGCCACAGCAACAGGTAGATGACGCCGCCACCGATCAGGAAGCCCCGCGCCCCGCTGAAGGTGCGGGCCAACACCAGCCCCGCCACTCCGAAGGCAAGATGCACGATGTTGTGCAGGATCGACACTTCGAAGATGCCGAGCAAGTGTGCGCCAGATTCATGACCCGCGAACGTCATCGCGTCGTAATCGCTGGTAATGCCCGGGACGAAGCCCAGGATGCCCACCAGCAGGAACGCTGCCCCGATGGCAAACGCGGCCTTCTGGACCGCCGTTGTGTATGACATCGTCACCCCTCCTCGAGTAGCGGGTCCGAGAAGTACCCGGAGGAGGGGCGCGCAAACCAGAAATAGCCGGCGAACTTGGTCCGCCAGCTACTCCGTAATCGTGTGCGGCGCGATCGCCGCGGGGGTCACCGTCTGATGTTGCAGTTGGGTGGGTTGCCGCAATGATGGCCGCTGTCGCAGGCATTGCAATGACAGGTACAACCCGAACCCGCCTTGGCTTCTGACACTCGCATCGCAGATCAACTCCTCTGTCGGTCTGACCGCCTAGAAAGGTGGGAGCAGAGCTCGCTAGTACGAACGCATATCAACATATGCCGACATCACAATAGTTCGCATCTATTTGGAAATAAAGGAAAGTCGACGCCAATGACCGGTGAACGCAGCTATCCAGCCGGAGTTCCGTGCTGGGTCGATACCGACCAACCCGACGTGGATGCCGCCAGCCGCTTCTACGCCGGCTTGTTCGGCTGGACGTTCTCCGATGCCATCCCTCCCGACGCGCCCGGAACGTATTTGATTGCGACTCTCGATGGCGGCGACGTTGCTGCGATCGGGCCTGCCGACGGCGAGCGGCCTGCCGCCTGGAACACCTACGTCGCGGTCGACGACGCCGACGCCACCGCTGCTTCGGTTGCGGCGGCCGGGGGAACGGTCACCGTCGAGCCTGTCGACGCGGGTCCGGGTGGCCGGCTCGCGGGCTGCATCGATCCGCGCGGTGCGCACTTTCGGCTGTGGCAGCCGCGTCGTCGGCGCGGCGCGCAGGTGGTCAACGCGTCCGGCAGCTGGAACTTCAGCGATCTGCACACTGCAGAAGCCGCGGCGGTGGAGGCGTTCTACGCGACGCTGTTCGGGTGGGAGTTCGACGACGTGGGTTTCGCGACGATGATCCGGCGGCCCGGTTACGGCGCCCATCTTGCGGCCACCGTCGACCCCGGTATTTCCGAACGACAAGAGGAAATCTTTGCCCCGCCGGGGTTCGCCGACGCGATCGGCTGGCTGGTGCCGCTCGACGCAGGGTCTGACCACTGGCACGTGACGTTCACCGTCGCCGACCGCGACGAGGCGATTGCAGTCGCCGAAAGGCTTGGCGCCACAGTGATTTCGTCGGAGGACACCGACTGGACGAAGAGTGCCTTGATCCGCGACCCGCAGGGAGCTGAGCTGACGCTCAGCCAGTTCACCCCGCCGCAAGGATGACATCGGTGTCGTCGCCTGCCACTTGTCATTCTCTGCATAAGTTGACCGATCGGTTAACGCAGCACAAACTTTTAGGGTGATCGAGTTGAGCGAACAGACGGTCATCGACCGGATTGTGTTGCGTCTGACCAATCAGTACCCCACCATTGCAACGTCTACGGTGTCGACCGTGGTTCACGACGTCCATTCCCGATACGCCGACAGACCCCTGCGCGACTACGTGCCGCTGTTCGTCGAGCGCAATGCGAAGTCCGAGCTTGACCGGCTCGGCGCCATGGCTGGTTAGCCCCAGGCCGTCGAGAACCGGCGGTCGATGGCCGCGATCATGCGGTCGAGATCATACTGTTCGTTTTCCCTGGCGCGGATCTGTCGGCGCAACCGGGTGATTGCCAGCGAATCGGTCTTCGTGGAGAGAAAACTCATTGTGCGGGTTTGCCTGGCAATCTCGGCGCCGACGAGCGCACGTTGATCGGCGAGCGCGCCCCGGAAGTAGGCGGCCTGCAGCGAATCTGATGCCAGTACCTGGGCATCACCTGTGGGCA
>DATFCF010000843.1:0-2171 GCA_035253445.1 Mycobacterium sp. | reverse complement strand
ATCATCCAGCGGCAGGTCCGCGTCATCGCGCCAATCGTAGAGCTGCCGACTGGCGATCTCACGGGCAAGCGGATCGTGTCCGTGCTCGTCGGATTTCTCAAGCATCGGCGCTGTCTGGAAGTAGATCGGCAGAATGAGGTCGTCGCGGCCCAGCGTCTGTTCGTGTGCGATGAACTTCTCCAACTCGTCGCGGCACGGTTCGCTGGTGAAGAAAAGCGGGGTCACGATCGGTATGAGAAACGTCGACTCCAAGATGGCCTCGTCGAGCCGTTTCTGCCATTTCTGGCCGAGCTCGATACCCTCGACGTCCTGGAAGATCGTGAAGCTGCGGTCGCCCGTTACGAACTTGACTCCGAGTTCGAGTAGCCGCCGCAACGATGTGATCGCACCGCCGAACCACTCGTCATCGATGCGCGTATAGCTGAGAAACGCTCTTGGGGCGCTTCGTTTCTTCTGTTGGAGAAGTTCGCCGGCACGCTTGCGCGCCGCATCTAGGTCGCTTTGACTGGTGGGCCGAACACTGCGTTGTACTGCCGCCCGCAGCTCGTTCGACATTTCGCGCGGCCCTTCTGAGAGAAACTCTGCGCGACCGTCTTCGGGCGGTTCTCCTCGTCGAACAGGCACCAAGAAACGACCCCCTTTTCGCGACGTCAGAGCCAGCTAATTGTAGGTACCGCCCAAAAGTGCGGCGGGGCTTTGCGGACTCTGCGCGGTCGGCCCTGTCGGGGCGCCCGCCTAGACTGGGTCCGTGCTTATCGGTTCGCATGTTCACGGAGACGACCCCCTGGCCGACGCCGCGGCCGACGGCGCCGACGTGGTGCAGTTCTTCCTCGGCAACCCGCAGAGCTGGAAGAAGCCCAAGCCGCGCGACGACGCGGAGACGCTGAAGGCGTCGACCATGCCGCTATATGTCCACGCGCCGTACCTGATCAACGTCGCGTCGGCGAATAACCGCGTGCGCATCCCGTCGCGCAAGATCCTTCAGGACACCTGCGACGCGGCTTCGGAGATCAATGCCACCGCGGTGATCGTGCACGGCGGTCACGCCGACGACAACGACATGGAGGCCGGCTTCGAGCGGTGGGTCAAGGCGCTCAAGGCCTTGGAGACCGATGTGCCGGTGTACCTGGAGAACACCGCGGGCGGCGATCATGCGATGGCGCGGCACTTCGACGTGATCGGCCGGCTGTGGGATCACATCGGCGACAGCGGTATTGGGTTCTGCCTCGACACTTGCCACGCCTGGGCCGCGGGCGAGGCGCTCATCGATGCCGTCGACCGCATCAAGGCCCTCACCGGCCGCATCGATCTGGTGCACTGCAACGACTCGAGGGATGCCGCGGGCTCCGGCGCCGACCGCCACGCCAACTTCGGCACCGGCCAGATCGACCCCCAGCTGCTGGTCGCCGTCGTCGAGGCTGCAGGCGCGCCCGTCATCTGCGAAACCGCCGACGAGGGCCGCAAGGACGACATCGCGTTCCTGCGCGAACACTTGGTCTAGCCGGCTGCCTGAACACGGTTCGATAACCGAACGGTCACCGAACTGGCGGTGACGCGGCGGTGAACTAGTCTCATCTGAGTGTCCGCAATTGACGAGGCGTCAATTGCGTTGCCCCATGCCCTAGATCCGGACCCTAAGCGCGACCGCTGGCTCGCCATCGCGCGCCGTATCGCCGTCGCGACATGGGCCGTCGTCGTGGTCTATCGAACCGTCACAACCGGGTTCGCCTTCAATCGCGAACTGCTATTGCTCTACATCGCCACCGGCCTGCTCGCGGCGAGCATCGGTCAGGGCCGCCGCATGCTCTACGTCATCCGGGACTGGCTGCCGTTCGCGTTGGTCCTCGTCGCCTACGACCTCAGCAGGGGAGCGGCTGATCTCATCGGCCGCCCGACGATGTGGCACTGGCAGGTTGACGCCGACAAGTGGTTGTTCTTCGGCGCCGTGCCGACGGTGTGGCTGCAGGAGCGACTCAAGCTGCCCCACCCGCCGTGGTGGGAGATCGTCATCAGCAGCGTCTACATGTCGTTCTTCATCCTTCCCTACGTGGTCGCGGCCGTGCTGTGGCTGCGCGATCGCCAGGAGTGGAAGTCGTTCGTCAAGCTGTTCGTCGGGTTGTCGTTCGCAGCGCTGGCCATCTATGCCGTGCTGCCCGCCGCACCGCCATGGG
>DATFCF010000842.1:0-4041 GCA_035253445.1 Mycobacterium sp. | reverse complement strand
CGGCGGCGCGCCATCGAGCGCGGTCAGGAAAGCGAACTGATGATGTTCGCGTTCCACGGTGGCCTCAACGAAATTTGGCGGGGCAACTTCGCCGACTGTGCGTTGATCGCCGAGAGCGTGATGGAACGAGCCGTCCAGCTCGGTGGCGGATACCTTCCGCTTGCGTTGGCGCCGATGCTGCAATCCGCGCTGGCCGCCTACGCCGGAAAGGAATACGAGGCACGGCGCTACGCGGGCGAAGCGCTCGAAATCTGTCAGCGCTGCGATTCCCCCTTCCTCGTGACGGTATGGCCCATCACCACGTCGGGCTTTCTCGACGTATCCCTGGGCAATTACAAAGCCGCCCTCGACACACTCGAACCCTGGCTGCGTGCAATCGAAGAGGCGCCACACGGAACTGAGATCTTCGTTGCCCCATTTCTTCCCGACGCCATCGAGGCGATGATCCAGCTCGAGCGACTCGTTGACGCCGAGGGCTTCGTCGAGTTACTCGAGAGCAACGGTCGTCGGCTGGACCGCGCCTGGATGCTCGCGCTGGGCGCCCGCTGCCGGGCGATGTTGGCGGCGGCCCGTGGCGACCTCGACTCGGCGGGTATGCAGGTGCAACGGGCGATGATCGAACACGACAGGCTGCCGATGCCGTTCGAACGCGCGCGAACCCAGTTATTGCTGGGCCAGATTCAGCGCCGGCAACGGAAGAAAGCCGTCGCGTCCACAACCCTGCACGAGGCGCTTGGCACGTTCGAGCGACTCGGGACGCCGCTCTGGGCGGAGCGTGCGCGCAATGAACTCGCTTGGGTCAAGGTGGGTCCCCAACAAGGCGCAGGTCTAAGCGCCTCCGAACAGCGAGTCGCAGAGCTTGCAACGTCAGGCCTGACCAACCGCGAGATCTCCGCCGCGCTGTTCATCAGCCCCAAGACGGTCGGGACCAACCTCGCGCGGGTCTATCGCAAGTTGGGCATAAATTCTCGCGCCCAACTCGGACGGCACATGGGACAGCTGGACGGCCAATCGGCCCACCATTGAGCCGAAGGCTTGCGCCATCCGTCCCGCACCTGCTGCAGTCATGGGCATGCCATTCATCGAGCACCCGAAGGGCCGGGCGTACTACCGGCACTGGGCCGCCGCCGAGCCGCGCGCCGCGGTGATATTCCTGCACGGGTTCGGCGAACATACCGGGGTCTATCACCGCTACGGCTTCGCGCTCAACGCCGCGGGCATCGATCTGTGGGCCGTCGACCAGTTCGGCCACGGGCTCAGCCCGGGCACCCGCGGCGACTTCGGGTCGATCGAGGCGAGCTCCGAGTTGGCCGACACCCTGACGGGACTTGCCGAAGGTGAGCGCCCGGGCCTCCCCCTGATCGCGCAAGGCCACTCGTTCGGCTCGGTGGTGACGTTGTTCCGGCTGCTCGACCAACCCGCCCGCTACCGCGCCGGAGTGGTCTCGGGCGCCCCGCTGATTCCGATTCCCGAGATGCTCGATGCGGACACTTCATTCGACCTGGATCCGTCGTGGCTGTCGGGTGACCAGTTCTATCTCGATTCCCTCGAGAATGATCCGCTGGCGTTCGTCGACGCGGACGGCGCCCCGCTGGCGCGCGAACTCGACAAGGCCTGGGACCGGTTCGGCGCCGAGCTTCCGAAGCTCGCCGTGCCGACCCTTGCAGTGCACGGTGTCAACGATCCGATCGCACCGATCGGCGCTGTGCGCGCCTACGCCGACCAGATCGAACCGTTGCAACTCAAGGAGATGCCCGGCGGGCGCCACGACATTCTCAATGACACCTCCCACCGCGAAGTGGCGGCGGCAATAGTGGCGTTCGTCGAGGAGCACGCGCTAGGGTCACGATGATGTTGACGAAAGCGGCGATCGCATTGGTGTCCGCAATTGGCGCGGCGGTGTTCCTCGCCGTCCCGGCCAGCGCCGAGCCTGGTGACAACCCGTGCGAGCTGGCGGTCACCTTCTTGTGCAAGTTCGTCCCGATCGCGCCCCACCTGGAGGGCGACGTCGACCTCACCCAGCAACTGCCGCCGGTCGATCCGAATGCGCCACTACCGGAGTCGCTGCCACCAGCCGACATCTGCGCCGCCGGCTGTATCTAAAGCCAGGTGTCGTCCGTGGTGGCGGTGAGGAACGCCTCCAGGTCGTCGCGCCATTGCGCGGGCGTGTTCTTGTCCGGCTCGATCCCCGTGTACTCACCGCGGTAGAACAGCAGCGGCCGCGGCTTCTCGTGAGGCACATCCGACAGTGAATGCACTGCGCCGAATACCACGTAGTGGTCGCCGCCGTCGTGCACCGAATCCACCGTGCAGTCGATGTGCGCCAGCGTGCCTTCGATTATCGGGGACCCCAGCTTCGAAGGACTCCAATCGATTTCGGCGAACTTGTCCGGCTCTTTGGAACCGAAGCGCGCCGACACGTCCTTCTGCTTCTCGTGCAGCACGTTCACACAGAACTTGCCGCTGGCCTCGATGGCCTGCCACGACCGCGACACCTTGGTCGGGCAGAACAGCACCAATGGCGGATCCAATGACAGCGCCGCGAATGACTGGCAAGCGAAACCTACCGCCGCGCCGTCATGCATGGTGGTGATGACGGTGATGCCAGTGCAGAACTGCCCGAGCACATTTCGGAATGTGCGAGGGTCCAGCGACTCGGCGGACACTATCCGATGTTCTTCGCGCAAGCGCTCATCACTGGCCCTTGAAGCCCACGCTGAAGTCGTGACCCCACAGGCTGACCGCGGTGCTCTCCCGCGCGATCCAATCGGCATCGTCCACTTGACGGCCTTCGCAACCGAATTCGACGTCGAAGCCGCCCGGTGTCTTCATGTAGAAGGACAGCATCAGGTCGTTGACGTGACGGCCAAGCGTCGCCGACATCGGCACCTTGCGCCGCAGCGCACGGTCCAGGCACAGCCCGACGTCGTCGCTGTGCTCCACCTCGATCATCAGATGCACGATGCCGCTTGGTGTTTCGCCGGGCATGAAGGCCAGGCTGTGATGGCGGGGATTGACACCGAAGAAGCGTAGCCACGCGGGCGGCCCGTCGGCGGGCCTGCCAACGAGTTGCGGTGGCAGCCGCATCGAGTCGCGCAGCTTGAAGCCCAGCACGTCGCGATAGAAGTGCAGCGACTCGGCATCGTCACGGGTGGTCAGCACCACGTGGCCAAGGCCCTGCTCCTCGGTGACGAACCTGTGCCCGTACGGACTCACGACGCGGCGATGCTCCAAAGCGGCGCCGTGGAACACCTCGAGCGTGTTACCGGACGGATCGTCGAAAATGATCATCTCGTCGACGCGACGGTCGGCAAGCTCGGCCTGGCCTGCTTCCTTGTACGGCGTGCCCTCGACGTCGAGCCGGTTCCGAATCTCCTGCAGTCCTGCGGCGTTGGCCGTTTCCCACCCGGACACCTGCAGCCGGTCGTGATCGCCGGGCACGATCACCAGCCTGGCCGGGAAATCGTCCATGCGTAGGTAGAGCGCGCCCTCGACGGCACCCTTGCCCTCGACCATGCCGAGCACCTTCAGGCCGTACTCGCGCCAGGCCGCCACGTCTGTCGACTCGATGCGCAGATAGCCCAGTGACCGGATACTCATGACCCACCAATCCCAGGAACGTCTCTCAGAAAATCAATGGTCAGCTTGTTGAACTCGTCGAACTTCTCCAGTTGTGCCCAGTGCCCGCACTGACCGAACACGTGCAGTTGCACTCGGGGGATCTGTTTGAGTGCCACCAGCGCGCCGTCGAGCGGGTTGACGCGGTCCTCACGACCCCAAATCAGAAGTACCCGCTGGCGCAGCTTGTACACCTCGCGCCACATCATGCCGAGTTCGAAGTCAGGTCCCGAGAACGACTTTCCCATCGCCCTGGTCGCGGCGAGCGATTCGGGTGTACTGGCGATCGCAAAGCGCTCGTCGATCAGCTCGGAAGTGATGAGCTTCTGGTCGAACACCATGATTCGCAGGAACTTCTCCAGATTCTCCCGCGTGGGTTCCACGGAGAACTTGCCGAGCAACTTGACGCCCTCGGTGGGGTCG
>DATFCF010000841.1:0-5469 GCA_035253445.1 Mycobacterium sp. | reverse complement strand
ACCCGTCGTGCACCCCACTGCGACGACTCAGCTCGACTACGAGGGCGAAGTCGCGATCGTCATCGGCCGCCACACCCGCTCGGTGCAGTCCGAGACCGATGCCCTCGCGGCCATCGCCGGCCTGTCCTGCTACAACGACCTCAGTGCCCGCGACTGGCAGGTGCATAGCAGTCAATGGTTGCCCGGCAAGAACTTTCGCGCCGTCGGTTCCTTCGGGCCGTGGCTGGTGACCCTCGACGAGTTCGAAGATCTGCCGTCGGTACGGCTCTGCACCCGAGTCAACGGTGAGATCCGGCAGGAGGCTGCGCTGGCAGATCTCATCTTCGACTTCACCGACATCCTGCGCTACGTAACCGGGTTCACCCATCTGGCGCCCGGCGACGTCATCGCCACCGGCACCCCCGGCGGCGTCGGCTTCGTGGCCGACCCGCCGGTGTTCCTGCGTCCCGGCGACGTCACCGAGGTCGAAGTGTCGGGGGTGGGTGTACTGACCAACACCATCGTCGCCGGCGAGGACGCCGTCCCATGATCGCCGCACCGTGGCAGGGTGTGTATCCCGAGAATCTGCCGCTGACGATCGACCGCGAACACGACTCCCTGCTGACGATGTTCGACGCGACAATGGCGCGTGACGCCGAGCGGGTGGCTATCGCGTACTTCGACGGTGCACTGACCTACCGTGACCTAGACGAGCGGTCCGACGCCCTTGCGGTGGCACTACTGCGTGGCGGATTCGCTGCGGGGGACCGGCTGGCCATCTACACCCAAAACGATCCCGCCTTCGTCGTAGCCTTACTGGCCGCCTGGAAGGCAGGCGGGGTGGCGGTGCTCATCAACCCCATGAACCGGGTCCGCGAACTGACCTATCTGCTGCAGGACTCCGCGGCCACGGCACTGCTGTGCCTGGAGGACCTGTACGCCGCGGTGGCGCGCGACGTGATCGCCACCGGCACCACCCACGTGAAGCAAACGATCGTGATGCGTGCTCGCGACGACCAGACACGTGACGACGCACGGGTACTCGGACCGGGCAACGAGCCTGCCCTGACCGGTGTCCGCTATCTCAGCGACCTGCTCGCCGAGCACCGAGGTCAGGTCCCGCCGCCCGTCGCCGCCGATGCCGGACAGCCCGCCGTGCTGACCTACACCTCCGGTACCACCGGGGTTCCGAAAGGAGCGATCAACACCCACGGCGGCATCAGCTTCAACAGCCAGACCTACCGTGACTGGATGACGCTCAGCGATGATGACGTCATCCTCGGCATTGCCCCGCTGTTCCACATCACTGGCCTGGTCGGACACGTGTGCGCGGCACTGCTGCTGGGCGCCAAACTGGTGTTGCTGCACCGGTTCGACGGCGGCGTGGTCCTCGACGCAATCCGCGAGCACCGTCCCACCTTCACCGTGGGGGCCATCACGGCGCTCGCCAACATCGCCGGTCAACCGACGGCCACGCTGGACGACTTCGCGTCGCTGCGTGTCGTGTATTCCGGTGGGGCGCCGATCGCGCCGCAGGTGCGCGACGACATCCGCGGCCGCACCGGCATGGTCATCCACAACATCTACGGGATGACCGAAACCACCTCACCGACACACGCTGTGCCACTGGGTGTTTCGGCCCCCGTCGATCCGGTGACCGGAGCGTTATCCATCGGCGTGCCGGTGTTCAACACCACGGCCCGCATCGTCGGCGAGGACGGAAAGAGCCTGCCTCACGGAGACATCGGGGAACTGGTCGTCTCCGGTCCTCAGGTCACGCCCGGGTACTGGGGCAAACCCGACCAGACGGCCGAGAAGATCGTCGACGGCGAATTGCGCACTGGTGACATGGGACTGATGGATGAGGACGGGTGGTTCTACTTGGTCGACCGCAAGTCCGACATGATCATCGCCTCAGGCTACAAGGTGTGGCCCCGCGAGGTCGAAGACGTGCTGCTGAGTCATCCTGCGGTGCGCGAGGCCGCCGTCGTCGGCGTCGAGGACCCCTACCGCGGTGAAACCGTCAAAGCCGTTGTGTCCCTTAGCGCCGGTTCAGAGGCGACACCCGAGGCGCTCACCGAATTCTGCAAGGGACAACTTGCCGCCTACAAGTACCCACGGATCGTCGAGATCATCGACGAACTACCCAAGAACGCCGCCGGCAAGATCCTTCGCCGCGAGCTGCGCTGAACCTCCGACGCCCATTGAGGCGTCGGAACTGGACGACGCATGCTGCCGTGCGCCGCAGCCTTGGCCGGTCGGCACGCAATCCTGCGCGCTTACCATCGATCGGAGACCGGGTAACACTACGGGCTAGTGTCGTGCGATGCCGTCTTTGGCTCTGCCGCGGACTCGGTAAACAAGCGGCACAACCTATTTCGCTGCCAGCAGCGTGTCCGTGGTAAGGCGCCGCGTCAATAGATCCCGATGAAATCAGCGTCATGTCGCTGCCTCGCGCCGAGGGCGGCGCTACGCGGTGCCGCGCGACCGGCTGCGGAAAGCGGATAGGCCCGCGTGCGACGGATAGCCGTCCCGCGGACTCACCCGCCACAGTGATCAGTGTCACCGAGGAAAGGAGAGCGTGATGTGCGTCTCCGTGCCGTGCAGGTCGTCCTTCTTGCCCGCGGGCATGGCGATCAACCCCGCGCAGAGGCCCAGCCAATGACCCAGCCGTCCACCGCCGACCTGGCTCCCCACCTTGACGATGGGCATGCAAAGACCGCCGCACCGTCGATGAATTGGTCGGATCACGCTGCGCTCAAACCTATTCGAGGTGTCGGCGGGTTCTTCGGCCTCGCCCTCGACGTCCTGGTCGCCACCGTCAAACTGCCGTTCGCGGCGCGGGAAATGCTTGAGCAGACCTGGTTTCTGGCGCGCGTGTCGTTGATGCCGACGCTCTTGCTGTCGATCCCGTTCGTGGTGATGTCGGTATTCATCTTCAACGTGCTGCTCGTCGAGTTCGGCGCCGCCGACAATTCCGGCACCGGTGCCGCGGTCAGCGCGGTCAACCAAATCGGACCCTTCGTGACAGTGCTCGTGGTGGCCGGCGCCGGTGCGTCCGCGGTCTGTGCGGACCTCGGCGCCCGCACGATCCGCGAGGAGATCGACGCCATGAAGGTGATGGGCATCGACCCGGTTCGGGCCCTGTTGGTGCCGCGCGTCCTAGCCACCACCCTGGTGTCGCTGCTGCTGTCCTCACTGGTGACGCTGGTCGGTCTCGTCGGCGGCTTCTTCTTCTCGGTGTTCATCCAGAACGTCACCCCGGGCTCGTTCGTCGCGAGCATGACCCTGATCACCGGAGTCAGCGACGTGGTGATCTCGATGGTCAAAGCGATGTTGTTCGGCCTCGCCGCCGGACTGGTGGCCTGTTACAAGGGCACCCACGTCGGCGGTGGCCCCGCGGGAGTGGGCAACGCGGTCAACGAAACGGTGGTCTTCTCTTTTGTCCTGCTGTTCATGATCAACCTCGTCGTCACTGCGATCGGATTCGAGGTCACCAAGTGAGTGTCGACGTCGTTGTACGGCAGCGGTATCCACGTTTGACGCGCAGGTTGAGTTCGCTGTCTCAGGGCTGGCGCGAACTGGGCGAACAGTTCCGCTTCTTCGGCAGAACCCTGTCGGGGGTTGGCGCCGCGGTGACCCGGTTCCGGACCGAGCTGCTTCGGCAGGTCGCCGCCATGAGTCTGGGATCGGGGGCACTGGCCGTGATAGGCGGAACCGTTGCGGTGGTCGCCTTCCTGACCATGTCCACCGGAGCCACCGTCGCCGTGCAGGGCTACAACCAGTTGTCTCAGGTCGGTGTCAACGCGTTGGTGGGGTTCGCCTCGGCCTACCTGAACACCCGCATCGTGACCCCGTGCACCGCGGCCATCGCCCTGGCCGCAACCATCGGCGCCGGTGCCACCGCGCAGCTAGGCGCGATGAAGATCAACGAAGAGATCGATGCGCTGGAAGTGATGGGCATCAGGTCGATCGCCTATCTGGCCGCCACCCGCGTCGCGGCCGGTGTCATCGTCGTCGTGCCCCTGTACAACGTCGCTCTACTGCTGGCCTACACCGCGACACGCTTTGGCACCACCGTCCTGTACGGCCAATCCGCCGGTGTATACGACCACTACTTCAGCACTTTCCTGATCCCCGCGGACGTCTTGCGGTCCTTCCTGATATCGATCGTGGTGGCCGTGACGATCATGCTCATCCACACCTACTACGGCTATTCGGCCCGCGGCGGACCCGCGGGCGTCGGCGAGGCGGTCGGGCGCGCGACGCGCACCTCGCTAGTGGTCGCGGTGGTGGTCATCATGCTCGCAACGCTGGCGCTGTACGGCCAGACCGGCAACTTCAACTTCTCAGGCTGACGGCGATGAACCAACGCCAAACCTTCCTCCTGCGGTCCGAGACGCTGGCCGCGCTGTTCCTCGTGGGCGTGGTGGCCGTATTCGCCGTGTCCTTCGGTGCGTTCAACCGGTCCTTCTCCCGGTTTGTGCCCGTCACCTTGACCTCGGATCGGTCGGGTCTGGTGATGGAACCGAACGCCAAGGTCAAGATGCGCGGCATCCAAGTCGGACACGTCACCACCGTGTCCAACGGTTCGAGCGCCACCACTCTTCGCCTGGACATCGATCCCGGGCAGATCCAGTTCATCCCCGCCAATGTCGAGGCCCGCATCCAGTCCACCACCGTGTTCGGAGCGAAGTACGTCGAGCTGCTCTATCCGCAGAACCCGGTGTCGCAACGACTGGCATCGGGTGCGGTGTTGCGCTCGCAGAACGTCGCCACCGAAGTGAACACCGTCTTCCAAAACCTCGTGGACCTCATCGAGCAGGTCGATCCCGCCAAGCTCAACGCCGTGCTCTCGGCGCTAGCCCAAGGCGTACGCGGGCAAGGCGAACGAATGAGCGAGGCGATCACTAGTGCCAATGAGGTCGTCTCCGCCCTCAACGCGCGGTCCGACACCCTGCGCGAAGACTGGCGTTCGCTTCGGCGAGCAAGCAACACCTACAACGCTGCGGCGCAACACATCCTGGACACCCTCTCCGCGTTCAGTACCACCAGTGCGACGGTGACCGAGTACGCCCGGGAACTCGACGCACTGCTTCTCAGCGTGGTGGGCATGTCGCAAAGCGGCATCGCGCTGCTGGGGCCCACCAAGGACAACCTGGTGAAGTCGGTCAACCAGCTGCAGCCCACTGCCGACCTCCTCCTGAAGTACAACCCGCAGCTCACCTGCACACTCGTGGGTTCCCAGCTGGCGCTGGACTCCGGTTTCCAAGACATCGCCGGCGGCCGCAACGGCAAATCACTGGTCCTGGACGCCCAGCTGCTCTTCGGCGACGACCCCTACCGCTATCCCGACAACCTGCCCATTAACGCCGCCAAGGGCGGCCCGGGGGGAAAACCCGGCTGCGGATCATTGCCCGACGTCGCCCAGAACTGGCCGGTGCGCTACCTCGAGGTCAACACCGGATGGGGAACTGGCCTCGACGTGCG
>DATFCF010000840.1:0-7012 GCA_035253445.1 Mycobacterium sp. | reverse complement strand
ATCTCGCTGAACCCGGTCCTCGTCAGCGGCGCCGATCGCACCAATCCGGTCGCGGCGACCGTCCTGGCGCCCGACGGCACGACCGCCGCGTTCGGGGTCTCCTCCTTCGGCGGGATCCAGCTCTGGGTGCCGCGGCCGGTCGCCGGGGACTGGACGGTCGTCCTGGTCACCGCGGAACCCCTGGCGTTCACCGGCGACCTGGCCGTCGAACTGGGCAAGTCGCTGGCCAAGATCCCGACCAAGATCGGTGCGCTGGTGCATTCCATCGGCGGTGGTGAGCGCGACCCGGAGACGCCGATCAGCGTCGTCGGGGCGTCGATCATCGGCGGCGACGCCTTCGAGCGCGGGCTCTACCTGGCCTTCTGGTTCTTCCTCGCACAGCTGAACTTCGTCCTCGGCGCGGTGAACCTGGTGCCGTTGCTGCCGTTCGACGGCGGGCACATCGCGATTGCCCTGTTCGAGAAGATCCGCAATATGATTCGCAAGGCACGCGGCAGCCTGCCCGCAGCGCCGGTGAACTACCTGAAGCTCATGCCTGCCACCTACGTCATCCTGGTCGTGGTGATCGGCTACATGGCGCTGACGGTGACCGCCGACTTCGTCAACCCGATCAGACCTTTCCAGTAGGAGAAACCATGACAGGTCAGGCAATTGGGCTGGGTATGCCTGCCCCGCCTGCTCCCACCCTCGCGCCGCGCCGCAAGACCCGCCAACTGATGGTGGGGGACGTCGGCGTCGGCAGCGACCACCCGATCGCGGTCCAGTCGATGACGACGACCAAGACGCACGACGTCAACGCGACCCTGCAGCAGATCGCCGAACTGACCGCAACCGGATGCGACATCGTCCGCGTGGCCTGTCCGCGCCAGGAGGACGCCGACGCGCTCGCTGAAATCGCCCGGCACAGCCAGATCCCGGTCATCGCCGATATCCACTTCCAGCCCAAGTACATCTTCGCCGCGATCGACGCCGGCTGTGCCGCCGTACGAGTTAATCCCGGCAATATCAAGGAGTTTGACGGCCGGGTCGGCGAAGTCGCCAAGGCGGCAGGCGCGGCGGGTATCCCGATTCGCATCGGCGTCAACGCCGGCTCGCTGGACAAGCGATTCATGACCAAATACGGCAAGGCCACTCCGGAGGCCCTCGTCGAAAGTGCGCTGTGGGAAGCGTCGCTGTTCGAGGAGCACGGCTTCGGTGACATCAAGATCAGCGTGAAACACAACGACCCGGTGATCATGGTCGCCGCCTACGAACTGCTGGCGGCCCGGTGCGACTACCCGCTGCATCTCGGCGTCACCGAGGCAGGCCCGGCGTTCCAGGGCACGATCAAGTCCGCGGTCGCGTTCGGGGCCTTGTTGTCGAAGGGAATTGGCGACACGATCCGCGTATCGCTGTCGGCGCCGCCTGCCGAAGAGGTCAAGGTCGGCAACCAGATCCTGGAGTCGCTCAACCTGCGCCCGCGCGGCCTGGAGATCGTGTCGTGTCCGTCATGCGGACGCGCCCAGGTCGACGTCTACACGCTGGCCAACGCCGTCAGCGCCGGGCTCGACGGGCTCGACGTCCCGTTGCGTGTCGCGGTAATGGGTTGTGTGGTCAATGGTCCCGGTGAGGCACGCGAGGCGGACCTCGGGGTTGCGTCAGGAAACGGCAAGGGCCAGATCTTCGTCAAGGGTGAGGTGATCAAGACCGTGCCCGAGGCGCAGATCGTCGAGACGCTGATCGAAGAGGCGATGAGACTGGCCTCCGAAATGGGTGAAATGGAGACGGCGCCCGGGACAGACGCAAGCGGTTCGCCGATTGTGACCGTAAGCTAAAGCACGACCCTGTGAGCGGGGTCACCACCGCCCTGGACCGGTAGAAAGAGTCTCCATGTCGGCTCCGCCGCTTTTTCGCTTCGTCGATGAGCGACGGGTATCGGTGGTCCGTGACGCCACGGCGGTGCGCCAGGTGCTCGACGACGATCCCGTTGGCTCCTGCATGGTGGCCTCCAGGGTGGCCGAGCACGGTATCGAACCGTCCGCTATCGGTGGCGAATTGTGGACGCGGCGGCGGGCGAGCGAATCGCTGTGCTACGCGGGCGCCAATCTGATCCCGTTGCGCGGTCAGATCGATGACCTACACGCGTTCGCCGACAAGGCGATGAGCACGGCGCGGCGATGCTCGTCGCTGGTGGGCCGTGCCGAGCTGGTAATGCCGACGTGGCAGCGCCTGGAAGATGCCTGGGGCCCGGCGCGCGATGTGCGCGAGCACCAGCCGTTGATGGCGTTGAGCACTGCACCGAATTGCCCGATCGACCCGGCTGTGCGGCCCGTCCGCGCCGACGAACTCGACGCCTACCTGGTCGCGGCCATCGACATGTTCATCGGTGAGGTCGGCATCGACCCGCGCGTCGGCGACGGTGGCCGTGGCTATCGACGCCGGGTCGCCGGATTGATAGCCGCCGGCCGCGCATGGGCCCGATTCGAGCGGGGCCAGGTGGTCTTCAAGGCCGAGGTTGGATCGCAGTCGCCGGCCGTCGGCCAGATCCAAGGCGTATGGGTACATCCCGATTGGCGCGGCCGCGGCATGGGCACTGCGGGCACCGCCGCGCTGGCGGCCGCGGTCGTGCGCAGCGGCCGCATCGCCAGTCTTTATGTCAACAGCTTCAACACCGTCGCGAGGGCCACCTACGCCCGCATCGGCTTCACTGAGGTGGGGATGTTCGCGACAGTTCTGCTGGATTGACCGCCCGGACCGCTGGCTAGGCTTCACGTCATGACTGACAACGACGTTCGAGTCGATCGCAGAGAAATCGCCGACACGCTAGTGCGCGCGCTCGAGCGGCGCCACGAGCTGATCGATGCCATCGTGGAATCCGAGGATTACGACACGGCGGTCGAGAAGATCGCAGCCTTGCTCGGTACGTCGCCTCAGGGCGGCGAGGCGGTGCTGCGGTTGTCCTTCGACCGGCTCACCCGGGTGTCGCGGCGCAGGATCGCCGCAGAACTCGAGGATTTGAACAACGAGCTCAGTTTCGCGGTCGGGGAGCAGTCCGCGGGCTCGAAGGAGATGTTGGCGCTGCGTCCCTTCGCCGCCGATGTGGACCGCGACATCTTCGCCGCACGCACCGACGATGTGCGGGCGGCCGGTGACGGGTCGGGCGCGCCTGCCGGTGATCTCGACGACGAGATACGCGATGCCGTCGCACGGGTCGACGCCGAAGAGGCGGCGTGGTTGGTCGCGGTCGTCGGATCGCACAAGGTCGGCATGGTGTTCGGCGAGCTGGCCGGCGGCGAGGTGAACGTCCGAATCTGGATCCACCCGGACCACCGCAAGCACGGGTACGGCACCGCCGCGCTCCGCAAGTCGCGCTCGGAGATGGCCGCGTACTTCCCGGCCGTGCCGTTGGTGGTGCGCGCACCCGCAGCCGCGCCGTAGTCGCGACGAACGTTCCCTACCGTGCGAGATTTCGGCCTCGTTTCGAACGGTAAGGAACGTTCGCGGTAACCAACGTGCTCGGTGCGCCTCCGCGGACTTCAGGTCTCGGGTTCGTAACATCTGTCCCAATGGCAACTTCAGTCTCACGTGTAGCCGCTCTGTTCGCCGTCGGGGTGGTGGTGGCGTCGTTGAACGCGTGCACGCCGAAACCCAACGGACCCGAACCGGCCGCCGAGAAGTTCTTCGCCGCGCTGGCGACGGGTGACACCGGCGCGGCGGCTGAGCTATCCGACCGGCCTGCCGACGCCAGGGCCGACCTCAACGAGGCGTGGGCCGGCCTGCAGGCGACGCGGCTCGACGCGCAGATCCTGGGCTCCAAGTACGCCGAGGACACCGGCACGATCACCTACCGCTACACCTGGCAGCTGCCCAAGAACCGCACCTGGACATACGACGGCCAGCTGAACATGGTCCGCGAAGAGGGCCGCTGGGAAGTGCGCTGGAGCACCACCGGGCTTCATCCGAAACTCGGTGAGCACCAAACGTTTGCGTTGCGCGCCGACCCGCCACGACGGGCGTCAGTCAACGAGCGGGGCGGCACCGATGTACTTGTGCCCGGCCATCTTTACCATTACGCGCTGGACGCCACGGCGGCCGGCGGCAACCTGATGACGACCGCACGGTCGGTGGCCGATGCGCTGCGTCCGTTCGACCACACCATGGACCCGCAGCGGCTCGCTGAGCAAGCGAGCTCGTCGAAGGAGCCGTTGAGCCTCATCACGCTGCGCCAGGCCGATCACGACCGAGTGGCAGGGGCGCTCGGCGCGCTCCCCGGGGTGGTCGTCACGCCACAGGCCGAACTTCTGCCCACCGACGACTCGTTCGCGCCCGAGATCGTCAGCCAGGTCAAGAACGCAGTGATCGACGAACTCGACGGCCAGGCGGGATGGCGGGTGGTCACCGTCAATCAGAACGGCGCCGACGTCGACGTGCTCCATGAGGTGCCGGGCGCACCGGCGCCCTCGGTGACGATCAGCCTGGACCGGTCGGTGCAGAACGCGGCGCAGAACGCGGTCAACTTCACCGGCAAGCAGGCCATGATCGTCGTGATCAAGCCGTCCACCGGCGAGATTCTGGCTGTCGCGCAAAACGCGGCCGCTAATGCGGAGGGACCGCTGGCCACCATGGGCCTCTATCCGCCGGGGTCGACGTTCAAGATCGTCACCGCGGGTGCGGCGATCGAGCGCGATATGGCCACGCCGAACACGCTGCTGGGCTGTCCGGGCGTGATGGATATCGGTCATCGCACCATCCCGAACTACGGCGGGTTCGACCTTGGCACCGTGCCGATGTCTCGGGCGTTCGCCAGTTCGTGCAACACCACCTTCGCCGAGCTGGCCAGCAGGATGCCGCCGCGCGGACTGACGCAGGCCGCCGCTCAGTACGGCATCGGGCCCGACTACCAGATCGAGGGGATCACCACGGTTTCCGGATCGGTGCCGCCGACGGTGAACCTCGCCGAGCGCACCGAAGACGGCTTCGGCCAGGGCAAGGTCGTGGTCAGCCCGTTCGGGATGGCGATGGCGGCGGCGACGGTCGCGGCCGGGAAAACCCCTGTGCCGCAACTGATTGAGGGTCGACAGACCACCGTGACCGGCGAAAGCACGCCGATCTCGCCCAAGATGCTCGACGGGCTGCGGCCGATGATGCGGCTGGTGGTCACCAACGGCACCGCCGACGACTTGCAATCGGCTGGCGACGTTCGTGGCAAGACCGGTGAAGCCGAGTTCGCGGGTGGCTCGCACTCCTGGTTCGCCGGGTATCGCGGCGACATGGCGTTCGCCGCGCTGATCGTCGGGGGCGGAAGCTCGGAGTACGCGGTGCGGATGCTCAAGGGGATGTTCGACGGGCTGCCCGCCGACTATCTCGCCTGAGCAGTTACTTGAGCGGCTCGCTTGGAGCGCCGTAGCGCTGCGGGTAGGCGCTGACTTGTTCGCGGAGCATCCGCGCGTCCAGCCTGGTGTCCGCCCACGTGGACCGGCCACCGCCGCCGTCACCGGGATGGGCAGCCGTGCGTCCGGCGTCGATCCGCACCGCGCTCGACGACTGGCTGCGGAACGCAGGCGCGCTGCCTGATCGGGTGCGCACGGCATTGGCATCGTTGTCGGTCGGCGGACGAACCGGCGGTACCGTTGGAACCGGCATGACAGGGATCGACGACCACGCGGCGATGCGCGTCTCCGACGCGGACCGCAACGGCACGCTGCGACGGCTGCACAATGCCGTCGCGCTGGGGCTGATCGACATCGACGAGTTCGAGGAACGGTCCGCCCTGGTGTCGCGCGCCCGACTGCACTCCGATCTGGACGCGCTTGTCGGCGACCTGCCCGGACCGGCCGCCATCGTCACCTCCGCGGCCGACCGGGTCGAGCTGCGCGGCGTGCTCGGCTCGCTCAAACGTCACGGCGAGTGGATCGTGCCGACGCGGTTGGCGCTGCACCGGCGGATGGGCTCCGTCGACCTTGACCTGACCAAAGCCCGGTTCGCAGGGCCGATGGTGGTTGTCGAGCTGGACCTGAAGTTCGGCGGCATCGACCTTCGGCTGCCCGACGGCGCGAGCGCGTCGATCGACGACGTCGAGGTGATCGTCGGGAGCGCGCATGACCACCGCAAGGACGCGCCGGCCGAGGGCACGCCGCACGTCATCTTGACGGGCAAGGTGGTGTGCGGCTCGGTGGAGATCCGGGGCCCGCGCCGGTCATGGCGGTTCGGCCGCTTCGATCGCCGCTAGCGCCTGAACAACTGCGCGCCGGTGCGGACCAGGCGCTGCCAGCCTTTTGGGCGACCGACGAGCTTGAGTATCAGCGGCGCGGAGTCGAAGTACGAAACGCGCTCGGCGATTAGGCCATTGGTGAACGTGACGCGGTCGACCGCGTCCCATGCGATGAGCTTGCCGCCATAGGTTCCGCTGAACGTGAGCCCGATGAACACCTCATGGCGGCCATGGCCAACCCGATGCACATCTGCGCGCAGGTCGGGCACCAACGCGAAGAGCCGCTGAAATGACTCCCGGCAGGACTGCTTGCCGCGCAGAGTCCCCATCATCGGCTGGATAAGCACGATGTCGTCACTCCACAGCGACTCATGCTTGGCCAGGTCGGGAGTGCGCCAGGTCTCGGCGAACTGTTCGGCGAACGCGGTGGCGAACTGCTCGTCAACATCGTCGATGGTCATGGTTTCAGAATCTAACGGCGAGGTTGAATGCTGCTGTCGGTTGACTGCGTTTGGGTTTGCGACGCGTCCTATTCTGTGGCACGGCTGTCCTGTTTTGTCCCCGCCGTTCCAGCACCGCGAAGCTCAACGTCGAACGCGCCGCCAGCCGGTCACGGCCGGCATCGGTGACATCGACGGCAGTCACGATGAGCCGCCTGCCGGCGCGGACGATCGTTGCCTCGGCCCGTGCCGGCCCCACGACGACCGGGGCCAAGAAGTGAACGTTGAGGTCCGCGGTGGTGACATCCTGGTCGGGCCCGACATGGCGGCCTGCCAACCGGCCGGCGGCGATGTCGATCGTTCTCTGTTTTAGAGATTGCCA
>DATFCF010000839.1:0-2895 GCA_035253445.1 Mycobacterium sp. | reverse complement strand
TTCGCCGAAGCATTGGGAATCGCGCCGTCGGCGCCAACCGCCCAGCAGGTAGCGGCCGCCGACGTCCATCCCCCCGGCGAAGGACCTGAGAACCCGGTGGGATTACCGGACGACCTCGAGCGCACCACCCTCGTCGCGGGTCTCAACCAGCCGACAGATTTCCGATTCCTGCCCGACGGCAGCATCCTGATCGCCGAAAAAGGCGGCGCCATCAAGCTTTACCACGACGGCGATGTCCATGGCGAGCCGCTGATCACGCTCGCGGTGCTGCCGACGGACACCGACGAGGAACGAGGCCTTCTCGGAATCGAGGTCGATCCGGACTTCGAGCAGAACGGCTATATCTACGTGTCGTACACCACCGCCCAGAACTACGACCGGCTGTCGCGACTCACGGTCACGGGCCACACCGTCGATCCCGCATCAGAGCTCGTCCTCATCGAGTCGGACCAGCCGGGAAACATCTACCACCACGGCGGGGAGATCCACTTCGGCCCCGACGGCAAGCTTTACTGGGCCATGGGGATGAACACCAACAATCCCAATTCCCAAAACCTTTCGAACGTACACGGCAAGATCCTGCGGTTGAATCCCGACGGGACGGTGCCCGAGGACAACCCGTTCATCGACACGCCAGGCGCCATCGACCAGATCTGGGCCTACGGCTTGCGTAACCCGTTCCGATTCACGTTCACGCCCGACGGCCAACTGCTCACCGGCGATGTCGGCGGCGACGCGTGGGAAGAACTCAACGTCGTGACCAAGGGCGCCAACTACGGCTGGCCCAACGCCGAAGGCGTCTGCGACGGTTGCAACTACGTCAATCCGATCTACACCTACGCACATACACCGCCACCCGCGAAGGCGGGTTCTATCACCGGCGTCATGGTCTACACCGGCGATACGCTCGGTGCGCAGTACCAGAACAAGGTCTTCATCGCGGACTACACGCTGGGCTGGATCAAGGAACTCACCTTCGATTCGACCTACTCCAGCTTCATCAGCGAGCGGATGTTCGACGACCAGGCCGGCACGACGGTCAAGCTCATGCAGGGGCCGGACGGAAACATCTATCAGCTGAACATCTTTCCGGGTGTTCTCTCGGTCATCGCGCCCTCCGGCGGCAACAGGGCACCCAGCGCGGTCATCACCGCAACACCGAGCAACGGCTTGTCTCCGTTGCAGGTCAACTTCTCGTCGGCGGGCTCCAGCGACCCCGATCCCAACACCACGTTGACCTACAACTGGAATTTCGGTGACGGCACGACGTCCAGCCTGGCCAACCCGACCAAGACCTACACCGTCAACGGGCCCTACGACGTGACACTGATCGTCAGCGACGGTGAGAAAACCGGCCAGGCAACCAAACGGATCGTCGTCGGCAGCACCGCACCGACCGCGGAAATCCTGACACCGCTCACCAACTCGCTGTACAACGCCGGCGACACGATCTCGTTCAGTGGCCTTGGCACGGACGCCGAGGACGGCGCCCTGCCCGATGGTGCCTACAACTGGACCGTCCAATTTCATCACGCGGACCACGTGCATCCGTTCCGCGACAACATCGTCGGACCCACTGGCACCATCACGATTCCCCGCAGCGCCGACAACATCGACACGACGTGGTACCGGATCACCTTGACCGTCACCGACAGCAGCGGTCTGTCGACGTCGAAGTCGGTGGACGTCAAGCCGCGGCTGGTTACCTTGACGATCAACGCCAGCGACCCTGATGCGACGTTCACCGTCGATGGCATCCCGAAGAAGGGTTCTTACACCGAACAGGCTGTCGTGGGTGTGGAACGCGTGATCGCCGCGGTGTCACCGCAGTACGTCAGCGACGGGCAGTTCGTATTCAACAACTGGTCGGACGGCGGCGCGCAGAGCCACGCCATCATCACGCCGGGCGCGAACGCCGTGTACACGATCAACTACGACAGGTACATCGCCGCTCCCGCCCCATGGCAAGAGACGGACGTGGGCCACCCGACGCTGGCCGGTTACTCGTCGTACGACAGCGGGGTCTTCACCATCCGCGGCGCCGGCGGCGATATTTGGGGACCAACCGACGAATTCCATTACGTTCACCAGTCTTTCAATGGTGACGGCACGATCATCGCCAGGGTGACTTCTCAGACGGACACCGACGATTGGGCCAAGTCAGGCATCATCATCAAGGAATCGACCGCCGCGGGCGCCAAGTACGTCCTGCTGGCCGTGACACCCGAGAACGGTGTCACCTTCCAGTACAACTTCTCGGGCGACGGCGGATCAGCCGCCTACACGTTCGGAGATGCGTGGCTGAAACTCGAACGTCAAGGCGACGTGTTCACTGGCTACACCTCGGCCAACGGCACGGATTGGACGATGGTCGGGCAGACCACCCTGGCGATGGCCACCGATGTCACCGCGGGCCTCGCCGTCGTGTCGCACAGGTTCGACACGTTGAACACCAGCACCTTCGACAGGGTCAGCGTGATTTCGAACCAGCATTGGACGAGCACAGACGTCGGTGGACCACGCATCACCGGCAGCACCACTATCGCGTCGGGCGTTCACACGCTGAAAGGCAGCGGCGACGACATCTGGGGTGACGCCGACCAGTTCCACTTCAGTTATCAGACGCTGCCCGGTGACGGCGAGATCATCGCGCGCGTCAGCTCGTTCACCGACACTTCGGACGGCTGGGCGAAGGCCGGCGTCATCATCAAACAGTCGACCGCGGCCGGAGCAGACTACGCACTGCTGGCCGTGACTCCCGCGAACGGGATCAACCTGCAGTCCGGGTTCGACCACAACATCGCAGGCCCATCGGTAACCCCGGGCAACACCTGGCTCAAGCTCGAGCGCATCGGCGATACAGTCACCGGCTTCACCTCACTGGACGGCCAGATC
>DATFCF010000838.1:0-3434 GCA_035253445.1 Mycobacterium sp. | reverse complement strand
TGTGGCCGTCGAAGTCGATCGGAGGTACACCGAATCGCGCGCAGAGCTCGGCATTGAACGCCGGAGTGGCCTTCACCCAGCGGTTGTTGAGTTGTAATTCGCTATATCCGTGGTAGACGAACACGTCGGTACCTCCCATCCGGGCACGCAATGTGGTGGTCTGCAGATGGTTGCGCACGTCCGCGAATCCGAGCCGGGCCGGAATGCCCGCCGCACGAGCTGCCGCGGTCAGCAGCACCGCCTTCGGTATGCAATACGCCCTCGACGCTGTCGCTACATAGCTCGCCCGATAATGCTCGGGATCGTCGTCGGTGCTATAGGGATCGTACCAAATCCTGTCCCGCACAGCGGTGAAGATCAACCTCGCCTTCTGCACAGGGTCACGAACGTCACCGACCGCGTCCTCGGTGAAGCGCTGTACATCGTCGTGCTGCCAATCGAGGAACCCAGTTGTCTCCAGGAAACTCGATTCGTTTGAAGTGTCGCTCACAGATAGCCTTTCAGATAAGCCTCGAGGCCGGTATCGACAGTGCCAACGGATCGACTGGCCGTTTCGAGGGCTTCGACGAGGCGTGTTTCGGAGTCCGGGATCGTCGCGGCGATTTTGGCCGCAGCGAGACTACGACTCCGTAGCGATGTGCCGGCATCGGTGGCTGCGGCCGCAAGCTCAGACCACGCTTGGGAAGCGTGTCGGGCCGCGGCCGCCGCTTCGGCTGCGGCGGCGTCCCCGAGGAGATCGGCGATATTCTGGCAACCTTGTGCTTGCAGCATACGAAAGAGCCCGCCACCGGTTCCGGCTTTCTCGATGAACGCCCCGAGCCCGAACAATGCCGCGGTCAGGGCGTCGTCATCAAACACCGTTGGCCAATGCCGTACGTCATCGGCGAACTCCTGCACACCCTTCAAACCGGAGGCCTCGACTTCAGCTGCCTCGATGCGCAGTAGCGGCGCACCTACGGCACCGCCGCGCATGAAAGCTGCGCTCGCGGCTAATGCAGTGGCGGCAATCGGCCCAAGGTCGGGCACTCGCTCCGGCCAGTCGACGTGATATGTGGTGTGCCGGGTCGGTGTAGGGAACCCTACCGAGGACCGCGCCCGGCGCAGGTCGTCATAAGCCACCGTTTGGGTGGTCTCGCGGTCATTATCGACCACATAGGCAACCCCTTGTTCGTCATCATATCCGGTGATGACGATGTCGTGACGGCTCATGTGCAATCGGACGCGCAGGTAAGGAAGTTCGCCGATGTCAGCCCAGACCATGACGGGTCGGCCCTTGTCGACTTCGTCGGTAACAAATGACCATCCCACGTCTGCGTCATCGGTCGATCGCACTACGCAGTTTGCACCAACTCGGGAGAGGTAGTCTTTTTCCAGGTCGCTTCCTCGTCCTACCAGGTAGATCTGGGGAAACAATTGCGTAGAGCGGACGTACGAGAAGTCCAAGGCTCCGCCGAGGGTGAAGACCAATCCTTCACTGAGTGTTTCTGTCCCCCATCCTAGTTGTGCCCATTCAGTAAGGTCACGCAGCGCACCGGAACCACAGTGCCCTCCTCTCCTGTGGGGATAGGGAATTTCAATCCTCGCCATCGCCGCTTCCTCTCTTATCCAATAGCACTGTTAACACTCATCGAAAGCTACATACCATCAAGGCGTCCCGGCTGGCGGTAGGTGCCAGAACTGGTCGACCGCAGCCAATCTCACCCGCGCAGCTCGACCGCCTATGACTATGGGAAACATTGCTTTCGATCGCTATCCGCATCAAAGCGTCAACGGTGAGAGCCCCTGACCCGCAGCATCGCCATCGTTGTACTGAGCTCGCTTGGTGCCGTTTTGCGCTTCCCTGCTTTCGGTGCTCTGTCAGAATCGGATGAGTCCTCGGATGTTGCGGCCTGACCGCATGTCGTCGTAGCCCTCATTGATCTCATCGAGGGTGTACTCACGGGTGATCAGCTCGTCGAGTTTGAGTTGTCCGGAGTTGTAGAGTTCGACGAGCCGCGGGATGTCGTGGGCGGCGTTGGACGAGCCGTAGAGGGCACCGCGGATCTGCTTTTCATACAGCGTTAATTCCAGCAGCGAGCCCGACATCGACGTGTCTTCGGGGTGTCCGATCGCGGTAATGACCACACGGCCGCGTTTACCGACCAGTGATAGCGCCTCAGCGGTGTAGGCCCCTTCGGCGACGTCGGTGGTCAAGACGCAGACGTCGGCGAGTTTGCCACGGGTGATGTCGCTGATCAGTGACCAGGCCTCATCGATGGTGGCAACGGCATGCGTCGCGCCGAAACCGCCAGCTTGTTCGCGCTTGAACTCCACTGGGTCGACAGCCACGATGGTCAACGCGCCAGCGATGCGGGCGCCTTGGATCGCATTCATGCCGATGCCGCCGGCGCCGATCACGACCACGGTATCCCCGGCGCGCACGTCACCGGTGCGTACCGCCGAGCCGTAACCGGTCGTGACACCGCAACCGATCAAGGCCGCCTTGTCCAACGGTGTCCCGTGGTCAACCTTGACCAAGGAGGCCTTCGGCACCACGGTGTATTCCGAGAACGTGCCCAGCAAGCACATCTGGCCGACATCCTCGCCGCGGGCATGGAAGCGGTAGGTGCCGTCGATCTGGGGTCCCATCATGATCGCCGCACCCATGTCGCACAGGTTTCCCATCCCGCGCGCGCAGTAAGAGCAGTGCCCGCAAGACGGCAGGAACGTCAGGATGACCGAATCGCCCTCGGCCAGGTCCTCGACACCTGCACCCACCTCGACCACGGTGCCGGCGCCTTCATGACCACCGACGACGGGCAGCGGAAACGGCAGATCACCGGTCACCAGGTGTTCGTCTGAATGGCACAACCCGCTGGCGGTCAACCGGACCAGCACTTCATCCGCACCGGGCGGATCCAGCTCGATCTCATCAACCTCCCACTTCTCTCCCAAGCCCCAGAGCACGGCAGCGCGTGTTTTCATGTGTGTCCTCTCCTCAACGTCGGTGCTTCCGTAGCAGTGGATGGTTCACGCCAGCGTCTCGACGGCGAGCTCACCGTCGGCATGCTGGCGGCGCAGCTTCTTCTTGTCGAACTTGCCAGTAGACGTCAACGGAACGTCGGCGACGAACGCCCACCGTTCCGGTAGCCACCACTTGGCCACCCGTGCACGCAGGAACTCAGTCAACTCCGCAGCGGTGGCGGTGCAGTCAGCGGCCAGGACCACCACTGCCAGCGGCCGTTCCTGCCACTTGTCGTCGGGCACTCCAATCACCGTGGCGGTGCGTACTGCAGGGTGAGCGGCCAACTCGTTCTCCAATTCCACCGAGGAGATCCATTCGCCCCCGGACTTGATCATGTCCTTGGCGCGGTCGGTGATGTGCATGTAGCCGTGGGGATCGATGGTGGCGATGTCGCCGGTATCGAAGTAGCCCTCGGCATCCAGAATCGGCT
>DATFCF010000837.1:0-3896 GCA_035253445.1 Mycobacterium sp. | reverse complement strand
CGTTGGGCATCGCCGCAGCATTCTTCTTCCCCGCCTACAGCGCGATCCTCCCCCGCATTCTTCCTGCCGAGCAGCTGCTCGCCGCGAATGGCGTCGAGGGCATCGTGCGTCCGGTCTTCCAGCGCGCCGTCGGCCCCGCGGTGGCCGGCATCGTCGTCGGTGCGACGTTTCCCAGTCTCGGCGCCGTCGCCGTCGCGGTGCTGTTCGCCATCGGGCTCATACTGCTGGTTGCCACCCGCCCTGCGATGAAAACCCCTGTGCAGGAAGCAGATCAGGAACGGCCGCGCCTGTTGCGCGATCTGCGCGACGGCTTTGCATTCATGCTGCGCACGCCGTGGCTGCTGTGGACGCTTCTGTTCGCGAGCATGTTCGTGCTGGTGGTTCTCGGCCCGATCGAAGTCCTGCTTCCGTTCATCGCCAAGCAGCGTTTCGAGGACGGCGCGCAGATGTTCGGCTTCATCCTGGCGTTCTTCGGTCTCGGCAGCGCGCTCGGTGCACTGGCCGTGTCGTCGGGCCGGCTGCCGCGTCGCTACCTCACGGTGATGCTGACGATGTGGAGTGTCGGCTCGATCCCGTTGGTGGTGTTCGGCTTCACGTCGTCGTTCGCGTTGATGGCTGTGGCGACGTTCGTCATCGGTTTCACCGACGGAGCAGGCATGGTCATCTGGGGCACGCTGCTGCAGCGACGAGTTCCGACCGAGATGCTGGGCCGGGTGTCAAGTCTGGACTTCTTCGTGTCGCTGGCCTTCATGCCGGTCTCGTTCGCGATCGTCGGGCCACTGTCGAAAGTCGTTTCCATGCAGACGATCTTCTTGGTGGCCGGCATCGCGCCGGTGCTGCTGGCGGCGGTGGCCATGCGGGCCGCCCGGATGCGCCAGGACGAGCTGGCTCACCCGCTTCGCTAGACGCTAGACGCCGAACACCGGCGGCAACGCCAGCACCATGATCAGGCCCCAGAAGAAGTGGGTCAGCACAGGTGCCAGCACCCCACCGGTGACTCGGCGCTCGTACGCGCACACCGCGCCGAGGATCACAGCGGCGAATGCCAGCATCGGGTTGCGGGTGGCCAGAACGGTCACGATGTAGATGATCGTCGAGACGACGGCCGGATAGGTCCTGCCCAACGCGGTGTATAGCGCGCCGCGAAAGAACAGTTCCTCGGCGACACCGTTGATCACGGTGATGAACACCACCAGCGCCAGTGGCCCATAGTCGGCGAATTCGAGTACCCGCGTGACGTATTCGCGCACTCCGGGTATCTCACGTGCCACCAGGCCACCAACCAGGAACGCACCACCGACCACCACGCCCACCAGCGTCCCGGTGATCCACGGGCGTTGGTTGCGGCCGCGGAACCGCACACAGCCCAAGTGCAGCGGGCCCGACGCGAAGGCACCGACGGTCCACACCGCCGCCAGCGCCAGCGTCAGCCAGTAGAACGATGAGTCGCCGGGCCGGCGGGTCAGCGAAAACCCGAGCAGCGCAGCGCCGATCACCAATACGACAGCGACGACGATGCGCCGGCGCCGAATCAGTGCGGGCGGTTCGTGGTGCGGTATGGCGACCGTCGTGGCGATGTCGCGCACTTCCCGCAGGGTCATGCCGAGCTTGCCTTCGGAACGAGTCCGACCAACGTGTCCAGCCCGGTGCGCACCGCGGCGACGACGGGGCCCGGCACGGCGCCGAGCAGACCAAAGACCGGGTGGACGAACTGCGGCGTAATCGCGCGGGCCAACTGCTGTAGGCGCAGCGTGTCGCCGCCGGCCCAGATCGGGTCGGTGTCGGCGATATGGTGCGGATCGGCAAGCGCGTTGACGGGTTGGGGCCTGCTACTCGCCAGCGCGCGGGAGATGGCGTCGTCAATTCCGATCAGGCCGCCGGGTGGGTCCGGTACGACGTCGCGCAGTCGCCCTTCCGACGCCATCATCGGATGGTCAAGGGACTCCACCAGATCCGAGGCCAGTCCACCCGGCACAGGGAGCATGGCCGACGTCATCCACGACACCACGCCGGTTTCCACACCATGGATGGGCAGCCCGGCGCGCCACTTGCCCGATATTCGCGCGTAGGCCCGCAGCAGGTCACCGTAAGACGTGGTCTCGGGACCGTAGATGTCGTATGCACCGGCGGAAACCCGGTCGGAATCGGCCGCGGCGACGAGATAGTGGAGCACGTCTGAGATCGAGATCGGGTCGATCGGGTTCGCCGACCACTCCGGTAGCGGGATGAACACGAACCGGTCGCCGACGTAACGGAGCATCTCGAACGACGTCGACCCCGCCCCGATGATCATCGCCGCACCCAGCCACACCACGTCAGGACCGCCCTCGATGCTCAACGCGTGCGCGACCTCGGCGCGGCTGGTCAGGTGCTCGGAGAGGTCCTCTTCGTCGGGGACGAAACCGCCGAGATACACGCTTCGACGGACACCGGCCTCCTTCGCCGCGTTCGCCACATTGGCGGCGGCAAGGTTGTCGGCGTCGCGGAAGTCGGGCTGGCCGATGCCGTGCACCAGGTAATACACCACGTCGATCGGACCCGCCTCGGCGAAGGCGTTCTTCGCAGAGGCTTCGTCATGGGCATTCATAGTCACGCCCGTGATGTCGTCATGCCAGCCGAAATCGGCCAGCCGTACTGGGTTTCGGGTGGCAGCGACCACGTCGTGGCCCTCGTCGAGCAGGGCGGTGACGAGTCGCGAGCCGACATAGCCGGTGGCGCCGGCAACCAGGATCCGCACAGTACTCACCGTACGGCTGTACCCGGCCCACTCCGTACGAAAACGCCCGCGGCGATGCCCGCCATCGCCGCATCGACCGCGCGCTGCGCATCCTTGAAGGCGAGAGATATTGTGCTGGTGAGGAATTGGCAGTACTGCGGCGCGGATACCTGCGCCTGCCAGGAGGGTTTCGCGCGACTAGCTGACGCCCAATCAGATACCTTGATAGGTCTTGCGATAACTCGACGGCGACATGCCAACCCCGCGGCGCAGGTGGTGACGCAGGTTGCCGCCCGAGCCGAGGCCTGAGACCCGGGCAACCTCGTCGACGGGCAGATCGCGCGACTCCAACAACTCGCGGGCCCTGTCGATCCGGCGGTGCCGCACCCATGCACCCGGTGACTGACCGGTCTCCTCGCGGGAGCGACGGTTGAACGTGCGGGCGCTCATCTTGGCGTGCCGCGCCAAACGCTAGACCGTCAATTCCTCGTCGAGACGCCGCAATGCCCACTCCCGGGTGGCCGCTGTCGAATAATCATCGGGTTCGGGCACCTGCCGGTCGATGAACTGGGCCTGACCGCCTTCGCGCCACGTCGCCGCGCTACTGTGCGCAAATGTGCGAAAAGTGCAGGTCAGCATGTCTGGAGTGGGATTCCGGCGGGAAGGTGACTTTGCCGTGGAGTGATCGCTGGCCTTAACATGCGATTCGGGTTGAGGGGACCTGACGAGCCGAGGAGCCGGAGTTGAAGACTCGCATCAGCAAGACCATGGGCGCTGTAGCGGGCGTTGCCGCGATCGCAATGTCGATACCGCTGGCGATCAACGCCTACGCCGAACCCGCGGAACCGACGCCGACGGTGATCGAGAATCCGTACCCCGATCTGCAGGGGCCCGGCTGCGACGCCTTCAAGACATCGCTGCCCAACTTCAAGACGCTGGCGAACGTGCCGGTCGGGAATGCCATGAGCAGCATTCCCGATATCTCCACCTTCAACTCGCTGGCCTCGGGCCAGGCGAACCCCGCAGTGAACATGGTCCCGATGCTCGACAACGGCCCGTACGTGGTGTTTGCGCCGACCAACGAGGCCTTCGCCGAGCTGCCGCAGCTCGATGCGCTGAAAGCCGATCCCGCGGCGCTGACCAAGCTGCTCTACTACCACGTCTTCCTCGGCCTGCTCGG
>DATFCF010000836.1:0-4745 GCA_035253445.1 Mycobacterium sp. | reverse complement strand
GACACGGTCTACCACGAGCATTTCCAGTACTACACAGTGCTTTCGGCGATGAGTGCGCTGGCTACGGCGGGCTTGACGGTCGTCGATGTCGAGCTGGCCCCGACTCATGGCGGATCTATTCGCGTGTGGGCGCGTCCCGAGGAATACGCCGGCCCGCCAAGCCGACGCGTAGCCGACGTGCTGGCGATCGAGGAGGCGGCCGGCCTGCATCACGTCGATGGGTATCTACAACTTCGCCCGCGCACCGAGGCAGTTCGCCACGAGCTCCTGCGATTCCTGCTCGACTGTCGCGCCGAAGGCAAGCGAGTTGTCGGTTACGGAGCACCCGGTAAGGGCAACACGCTGCTCAATTACTGCGGGATACGCAGTGACCTGCTCGAGTACACCGTCGACCGCAACCCGTACAAACACGGCCGCTTCACGCCGGGCACACGTATACCGATCCACGATCCTGCCCAGATAGAAAAAGACCGACCCGACGTGGTGCTCGCGCTGCCCTGGAACCTCGAGGCCGAGCTGACCGAGCAACTCGCTTATATCGCCGAATGGGGTGGCGAACTCGTTTTCCCGCTGCCGACCCTGCATGCCGCAGCGATCCCGATTCTCGAGAACGCCAGGAGCTGATCACCATGAAAGTCGTTCTGTTCTGCGGTGAATTCGGGATGCGAACACGCCGCAGCGTCGAAGACGGCACGCCGACGCTGATGCAGATGGTCGGTCCACGGCCGCTCATATGGCATGTGATGCGCTACTACGCCCACTTTGGCCACAACGAGTTCATCTTGTGCCTGGGCTACGGCGCGGAACGCATCAAGAACTACTTTCTGACCTATCAGGAAGCCGCGTCGAATGATTTCGTCTTGCACGGCGGCCGCCTCGACCTGATGCACGCCGACATCAGCGATTGGTCGATAACTTTCGTCGATACAGGGCTCGAGTCGGCGAGCGGCGAGTGCCTGCGCCGGGTCCGAGGTTATCTCGACGGCGACGAGTACTTCCTGGCCAATTGCGCCGACGTGTTGACCGACGCACCGATAGACGACATTGTCGATAAGTTTCGCCAATCGGGTGCCGCCGCTTCGATATTGGTCGTCCCGCCGCAATCGTCATTCCACTGTGTCGAGATCAAGCAGAGCGGCGAAGTCAAGGACATCATGCCCGTCGCCAGGTTGCCGCTCTGGGAGAACGGCGGGTTTTTCGTTCTCTCCCAAGAGATTTTCGACCTGCTCCCTGACGGGGGAGATCTCGTAGAAGACGTCTGCGGAACGTTGGCCGGGCAGGGAAGGTTGTTCGGCTATCGGTATGACGGATTCTGGAAGCCGGTCGACGCCTTCACGGAGCGGGCTGAACTCGATGCCCGATATCATCGCGGCGATCGACCGTGGATGGTTTGGCAAAACGAGGCCGACGAGTCCGCACTGTCCGCCGCCGCAGGGGCTCGATGATGCCGCCCTTCGCCGCAGCACCCGGGCATTGGGAACGAATTAGATCACTTTCCAGTGAGTTTCGCGTGTCCTCCAGATACCAGGTGGTGCGCCCGTGTTTCCGCCCCTCGGGCGCACCACTCCGAAGGAGGGCAAACAGAATGCGACGCGCTCTAACGGCCGCTGCAATCGCGGTTGCGACGATCACCCTTGCCCCGGAGGGCAATGCGGCGACAGCGATCATTATCGGCGGCAACCACACAACCACACCCAATGACTGGCATATCGACAGTTGGCTGGGTGGGATGTTCGCTGACGGTTACGATCTCAAGCCGATCACCTACCCGGCGACGGCAGGCCTATTGAACGGTTTGGGCTCTCCCACAATTGCTCAATCGATCGCCGTGGGTCGTCAGTCCATGTACGACACCATCATGACCACTGACGGCGAAATCATCGTGACGGGCACATCTCAGGGCACTCTGGTAATGGACGAGGTCCTGGCTACGCTGGCAACTGATCCCAACGCGCCGACTCCCGACCGGATTACATTCATCTACACGGCGCCATTACAGCATCATGGCGGCGTGTCGAGATCGGCGATGTCGTATCTGGGTCAGGGGTTCTACATCCCTCTGGTCGACTGGATTGTCAAGCGTCCCATCGACAGCCAGTACGACACGATCGTGGTGGTTGGTGAGTATGACGGTTGGGCGGACTTCCCGGACCGGCTCTGGAATCTGGTTGCCGTGGCGAACGCGTTGATGGCCCCTATGTTCCCGCTCAGCTTGAGTGTTCACGGTCAGACCGCCTTTGCTGACCTTTCTATCGTTCCTCCCGAAAACATCAGTACGACAACGAATTCGAGGGGTGCCACCGTCACAACAATATTGGTACCGACCAAGAATCTGCCGTTGTGGCAGCCGCTGCGGGATATCGGTGTGGATTCCCGGATGGTGGATATGCTCGACCAGATCACCCGTCCCATGGTGGATGCAGGCTACTCCCGCAACGACCGAAGTGCCGCCTCTGTCAGAGCTGAGGTGCAAACAAGTGTAGATCCCGCTGCGAATGCTGATGAGCTTGATCAACAGGAGTTCGTTGCTGACCAACCGAGACCCGAGCCGACCGCCGACCGCGCCACGCGGCACGAGTTTTCAAGCGCCTCCGAATCGCATGTGGGAGACGGCCGTAACGGTGAGCCACGGCAAGGTCCCATCGTCGGTGGTTCTGAGGGATCTGAGCGAAACGAATCCGGTTCGCGCGAGGACGAGGACAGCGCACTACCGGGGACGCTCCATATGGGCGGCCACGGAGACATCGATGAAGGCGGGGGCGCGGCCTCTGTTTCGACACAAGGGACGGAAACCTCATGACAAATGCCGAAGCTCCCATGGTTGTTGTTGGTAGCGGGTTCGCCGGATTCGGTGCGGGCAGTTTCCTCGAGGCTGCGGGTCGTCCGTATGTGGTGTATGACCGCAACGCCTATATCGGCGGTCATACCGCCAGCCATGAGCTGCCCGGCGGGTTCGTCTTCGATCAAGGCCCGCATGTCTCGTTCACCAAGGATGAACGGGTCCAACAGATCCTTGCTGAGGCGGTCGGCGGCCGATACGAGGCCGTCCCGATCGCGCTCGAGAATTATTGGCAGGGCACGATTTTGACGCATCCGCTACAGGTGAACCTGCACGGCCTGCCGACCGAGCTGATCGTGCGGATCCTGCTGGATCTGGTGGCCGCCTCCGCGGCGCCTACCGATGAGACGCCCCCGGCCGATTACGAGACGTGGCTGCGCCGCTCCTTCGGCGACACGTTCGCCGAGACGTTCCCGATGACCTATGGGCATAAGTACCACACCACGCCGATGGCCAACCTGACCACCGATTGGCTGGGCCCGCGCATGTATCGGCCCTCGCTGGAGGAGGCGTTGCGGGGGGCGCTGGCCACCGCGCCGGTGCGCGATCTGCACTACGTCACCCACTTCCGGTACCCGACGGAGGGCGGTTACGAGGCCTACCTGACATCCTGGGTCGAACGCTCTGACGTGCGGCTCAAGCACGAGATCGTGGGCATCGATCCCCGGACGCGAACACTTCGCTTCGCCAACGACGACATCTGCGGGTATGGGCAGCTGATCTCGTCGATCCCGCTGCCCGACCTCGTCCCGCTCATCGATGAGGCCCCGCAGGCAGTTCTCGATGCAGCGAGCCGGCTGGCGTTTTCGTCGGTCGTTCTGGTCAACCTGGGGATCGACCGACCCGGGATCGGCGGTGAGACACACATTCGCTATGTCTACGACGCGGACATCCCGTTCTCGCGCATCAGCTTCCCGCACCGTCTGTCGCCGCGTGTCGTTCCCGACGGCGCGAGCTCGGTGCAGGTCGAGTGGTACTTCTCGGAGAAGTACAAGCCGCTGGCGGTATCACCCGAGACGCTCATCGAGCCCACCGTGGCCCATCTTCGATCGATGGGGGTGCTGGAGGCCGACGACCGGGTCCTGGTCTCTGAGGCGGCGTTTACCCGGTATGCCAACGTCATCTACGACCACGAACGCGCCGCGGCCCTGGCAACCATCGAGGAATTCCTCGACCAGGTGGGTATCCACCGCTGCGGCCGATACGGAGAGTGGAACCACCTGTGGACCGACGAATCGTTCCTCAGCGGTGAACGCGCCGCCAAGGCAGCGATCGGGGGCTGATTCCATCCGAAATCACACGGCGCTCAAACCTTCTCGGGTGACCAAACTGGCCTGTCACCCGACACCAGAGATGCCGGAAAAGTCAGAGCCGTGGCGCAGACGTCGGCTCCCGTGGCCCCACGCACCGGCACGGTCATCTGCGAGGGGTGTTAACGCTAACTGCAATGGCAAATACGCAAAGGTGCTGGGAGAGTTGTCATGATCGACGTAATCGCACAATCAGCCATTCATCGCGCGCAGGCGCCTCAACCGGCCCAGAACATGAGCGCCGCGTATCGGTTGACCCGTACTCGGTATGCGATGTACATCGGGCGGGTCGGTGCGCTCGCCGTGGCGCTCGGCATCGGGACGGCGGTGGCAACCTCGCCCGGCGTGGCGTGGGCCACTCCGGATGGCGATTCATCTACCACCTCGGATACATCTACCACGTCGACGGGCGATGCCGACACCTCGAACACGACGAGTACGGCGGACTCGTCGCTTTCGAGCCCACCCTCGTCCACCGTGTCGGATACGAACACGGTCACCGGCACCGAAACCACGACGCCGACGGGCACCAGCACCGCGCAGACGTCGCCGTCGCAGACCACCGTGACCACTACAACCGGTCCCGAGGTGACCAT
>DATFCF010000835.1:0-9014 GCA_035253445.1 Mycobacterium sp. | reverse complement strand
AATCTACGAAATAGTGGAAATTACTGGTCATATTGACTAAGTATCCCTTTTGGCAAACAAATGTCTGTGGCTGTAAGGTTCAATGCGAAACAATCTCATGGACGTGGTTGAAACGCGTTCTAGCAGTCTTCGCGATTCGCTTGCGCTGTTGGTTTACTGCTAGACAGCCTGGAACATGAGTTTGTTTCTCGCTTCAGCTGGTTTGCCCGATGCGCAGTTCGCCGAACAGTCGTCGTAGGAATTGCCCGTGAAGCACCTGTGCTCGCCAGCAATCGCGGGATGGGGATGACTTGGCAAACTTATCGGCCGACTCGGCAGTGGGCTGCGATCGTTTACTGGTGGCCGTCAGATTCGTTGCGGTTGAGTTTTGCCGGGGGCCACGATTCCCGCAATCCAGTGTCGATGCGCCTGCTGCTGTCGCCGAGTGCGGTCATCTGCGCGCGCGACAGGTGGTCCAGGTAGTGCGTGCGCACCAACTGGGCATAGGTCGCCAGCGCCGGTCTCACGCGCCTACGGCCATCGCATGTGATGGCCGCGTGCACGCGGCGTCGATCGTCGTCGCTCGGGCTACGGCGCACCAGCCCTTGGGATTCCAGCCGACGGATCTGCTGGCTCAATCGGCTCGGGCTCAGCGTCAACGTCTCGGCCAGATCACCCATCCGGACGGATCCGCCTTCCGATTTGTCCAACGCGTCCAGCAGCAGCACGTCGTACAGGGAGAGCCTGTGCGCATCGAACAGCGTGCGGTTGAGGGTTTCGTAGAGCAGGGTCGACGCGTCGAGATACTGATCCCAGGATCGCTGCTCGGTCTCGTCGAGGCCGGGCACCTGGCTCGGCCGATGCTCTGCGCTCTCCACGCCGGGTGATGGTAGGGAACAAGATCACCGCCCGTCCGCAAAACTGACCGACGCGTTGAAGGTGGCCGCCGACCCCGGGACGAAATGTGGCTGGCCCGCAATTCCTGCCGTACCAACAATCTGCAGCTCATGTGGGCAAACAATGGATCGTCAGATAATTGCTCACGCGAACGATGGATTTCCAGGAAGAAAAGATTCAGCGACGCAAAGCTGGAACCCGTTCTACCCAGCCGTGTCAGTTGCGGTCATCGCCACTACGCACAAGGAATCGCCAACCGAACTTTGCTGGATATCCATGCGCCCGAATGGTCGTCGTGAGCTGGCCGACCCCCGCTTGGACTGCCTCGGTGTCGACGTGGCAAACCGACGCTGACCGGGTCTGCAACGTTTCACTGGCCACCGTCCGGTGGTGTACGCGAGGATGTCTGTCCATGCGCAACCTGTGGATGCTCGCTATGGTGCTGGCGGCAACCACCCTCGCGGCAGTCACCGCATGTGCTCCGGCGTCCGACCGGACGGCACGGGCCAGCTCCGAGAACTGCAACAAGGACGCGCTGGCCACGCTGTATCCAGGCATCTTCACGTTCGGCACGGACCAGCCGGTATACCCGCCGTGGTACATGGGCGACAACCCGGCGAACGGTGAAGGGTTCGAATCCGCACTCGCGTATACCGTCGCCGGGAAACTGAACTACTCCCGCGACGACGTGCGCTGGGTGCGGGTACCGTTCAACGCCGCTTTGGCACCTGGCCCAAAAAGCTTCGACGCCAACCTTTCTGAGTTCTCCATCACCGAGCAGCGCAGGGCTGCAGTCGATTTCTCCTCGCCCTACTTCGACGTGACGCAGGCTGTCGTCACGGTCAAGACGTCCCCTGCGGCGGGCGCGAAAACGCTCGAGGCGCTCAAGTCACTGCGGCTCGGCGCGCAGGTCGGCACCACCAGCCAGAGCGCGGCCGTCGCCCTTGACGGCAGCGTGCCGGTGGAGGTCTACAACACCAACGGCGACGCGAAGATGGCGTTGAGCACGGGCGAGATCGATGCGCTGGTGGCCGACCTGCCGACCGCGTTCGCGGTGGCCAACGAGCTGCGCGACGGAACGATGGTTGGTCAATTCCCCAGTGGTTCAGAAGAAGTCGAGCAATTTGGGATTGTGCTCGACAAGCGGAGCCCGTTGACCCGATGCGTGTCGTGGGTCGTTGACGGGCTGCGCGAGGACGGAACCCTGGCCCACCTCGAGCAGCAGTGGCTGGCCACTGCAGGCAAGGCGCCGGTACTGACTTAGCCGGCAGGCCCGGGTGCCAGCGATGAGCAGGCCTGCATGGCCCGGTGCCAGGTGTCGGCGTCGATGCCCGGTGGCGGTCCTACGGCAGGGCCGGGCGCGGATGGCACTCCGTGCTCGCTCAGGCACTGCGCCAGCGTGCCGTGACCGGCCGGAGCGACCGACGTGGATGAGGCTGGTTGCTCCGTTGTGTTCGACGAGCACGCGACCAGGAGTCCGGCGGCGGCGATCCCCGCGGTCAGCCGTCGGGCCCGCACTAGCCGACGAACCGGGACAGCCGGGCCGACAGGTGCGGCACCAGCCCACCGTCGGCATCGACGCGCTCCTCGACATACGCGAGGTCACCGCCGTCGACGATGCCGTAGAGCCGCTTGGCGCCTCCGACCAGCATCCCGGACTTGCTGCGGGCCAAGGCATCGGTGACGAGCTCCCAGGACGACTGGTTGAGGGGCTGACCGTAGAACAGCTCGACATATCCCGCGGAATGCGCAAGCAGTAACTCGATGGCCTGGGACTCGGAGACATCGGTCGGGTCGTTGACGAACCGCCAGAAGCCGGATTCCCGCAGCGATGGCTGGTCGTACTCGCCGTCTTCAGTCAGCCGCCAGGACCGGGCTTCCCAGTTGAGGTAGTCGCCGCCGTCGTGTGACACGACGATCTGCTGGCCGAACCGGTAGTCGCCGTTGGGTCCGCGGCCCTCGCCCTCGCCGCGCCACACACCGACCAGGGGCAGCAGCGCCAGCAGCGCGTCGTTGAGGTTCGCGCCCTTGCGCAGGTTGGCCGTGTCGGCAGGCACCGGCAGGTCGGAAAACGCCGGGATGTTGCGCGCGGCGGTCGTCTTGGCCCGTTCGGCTGCCGCGGCGACCGCCTCGTCGCCCGAGGTCACGACTCGTCGGTTATGAGGCGGTACAGCGCGTACAGCGCGAACCACGTGATGACCACGACGGCCGCGACGAGCATGATCTCGAAGAACAACACCACGGCGATGAGTCTAGTGCCGGGTGCTGCGCCTGGCTCACGCGGGCGCCGACTGCCTATTCCTCGTCGGCTCGTGCTCCCCAGCTTCCGCGTGGGCTCACGCCGCCATCGTCGCTAAGCGACCTTGACGTCGACCTCGTGGATGCCCGCACCGGACGGCGCCACGCTGGCGTCGCCGTTGCCCGCCGGGGACAGCGCGCGCAGCGTCCACGTGCCCGGGGCGGCGAAGAACCGGAAGTCACCTGTGGCCGACGCGACGACCTCGGCGGTGAACTCGTCAGAGGAGTCCAGCAGGCGCACGAACGCACCACCGACCGCCTGACCCGCGCCGTCGACAACGCGGCCGGTGATCACCGTTTCCTTCTCGAGGTCGACGCTGGCCGGCAACGTCAGTCCTTGTTTCGGTGCAGAGCACATAATCAACTTCCCAACTCGATCGGGACTCCCACAAGGGAGCCGTATTCGGTCCAACTGCCGTCGTAGTTCTTGACGTTCTGGTGTCCCAACAGTTCCTGCAGCACGAACCACGTGTGCGACGAGCGCTCGCCGATCCGGCAGTAGGCGATGGTTTCCTTCTGCCCGTCCAAGCCAGCCTCGGCGTACAGCTTGGCCAGGTCCTCGTCGGACTTGAACGTGCCGTCCTCGTTGGCTGCCTTGCTCCACGGAACGTTGATGGCGCTGGGGATATGCCCGGCACGCTGGCTCTGCTCCTGCGGCAAGTGCGCCGGCGCCAGGATCTTGCCGGAGAACTCGTCGGGGGAGCGTACGTCGACCAGGTTCTTGTTGTTGATCGCCGCGATGACCTCGTCGCGGAACGCGCGGATGCTGTTGTCGGGCGCCTTGGCGGTGTAGCTGGTCGCCGAGCGGTTCACCGCATCGGTGGACAGCGGACGGCCGTCGAGTTCCCACTTCTTGCGGCCGCCGTCGAGCAGCTTGACGTTGTCGTGGCCGTACAGCTTGAAGTACCAGTACGCATATGCGGCGAACCAGTTGTTGTTGCCGCCGTAGAGGATCACGGTGTCGTCGTTGGAGATGCCGCGGTCGGACAACAGCTTGGAGAACTGCTGGGCGTCGACGAAGTCGCGGCGGACCGGATCCTGAAGATCGGTCTTCCAGTCCAGCTTGACCGCGCCGGCGATATGACCGCCGTCGTAAGCGGAGGTGTCTTCGTCAACTTCTACGAAGACGGTGTTCGGCGCGTCGAGATTGCTCTCGGCCCAGTCGGTGGTGACCAGGACGTCGGAGCGTGTCATGGACGAAATCCTTTCGGTTGCTTGATATTTGAGTCTATACGGGCGACGGTGCGCGGCGTGACCGCGCGACGAGCGGATAAAGCTGGCAGCCAAGGCAGATGCCGAAAGCCGCATTGAGGAACGCCGCCACGAGCGCGAGGCCAGTGGCGACCAGGCCCAGCACCGGGACGCCTACGGCGAACCCGATGACACCGGCGACCGCGAACACGAAGCCGACCAGTTGGGCGAATTTCAACGGTGGCACCGGTTCCCGATCGGCGACCGGTCCGAGCCGGGCAGCGATCAGTTTCGCGAACACCAAGCCGTAGGGATGCTGACGCGGACCACGCACCGCGCCGATGGCGAAGACCACGGCTTGGCCGCCGAGGATCACGGCGGCGGCCCCTGGGCTGAAGGCCGAGACGAGCAGCGCGATCACCAGTACCGCGGTGGTCACCCAGGCGGTGAACCTGGGCCCGCGGACGTCCACCTGGTCGGTGGCCTCGTCGGTGTTGATCGGCATGGAAACAGACTCCCGTTGTGTTGGATGGGCTGAATGTGAGCAGGCCGAAACGGCTGCTCCGAGCGAGCGCGCTCAATCCGCGCGGCTGCGCTCAGCAGCTACAACAACAACAGCAACAACCCGCGACGCGGCACAGATCGACTGCGCGGCGCTTCGTGAGCATCGGCTCAAGGCGGGTGGACACGCCCGACAGCTTACCCAATGAAAGGGTGATCAAGCCAACAGAGGTGCCAGCGCCGACCGCAGGTCAGCGGCCTTGGGGACGCCTGCGGTGCGGTACCGCTGGCTCCCGGCGGAGTCGAAGATGAATGTCGTGGGCAGCGATAACACCGAAAGCCTGCGCGCCGCCGCCGGATTGGCGTCCATGTCGATTTCCACGTGCGCAACCTCGGGCAGCTCAGCGCATACCTGGTTCACCACGCGTCGTACTCCGGCGCAGGGCCCACACCACACCGCACTGAAATGCACGATCGTCGGGCCGGTGCGAGACAGCCCCAAATCGCTGGTGTCGACCTCGACATCGTGGGTTTCCTTGAGCAGCCCGGCCCGCAGCGTCAGCAGCCGGCCGATCACGAACGAAATGCCCAACGCCGCGATCAACACCGTGATCACCACGGCCAGCGAAGTACTCATGACGTATTGAACTTGTCGAGTGCGATGGTTACTCCCTCGGCAATCCCTTCGATGATGATGTCCGAGCCGCGCGCCCCCTCGCTGGTTGGCGCGATACCGAACGGCAGCTTCTGGCCGGGCAGGCTGGTGGAGAACGCGGCGAGAACCGCGGCCGTCTTGTCCTCGGGCACCGGTTGGTCGGCGGTGCCGGCACCGGTGAGCACGCCAGTGGCGGTGAACACCAGGGTGGTCTGGTCCGGCCCGGCGACCGACAGGTCGACCGCGATGCTGACCTTCTCGTCGTAGTCCGCCTTCTCGGGTGTGCCGGTGAACACCAGCCCGCGGTTGCTGGAGATGCCCGATTCGGTAGTGCCGCCGGTGGCGTCATTGCTCTCTCGGGTGGGCGCCTCGACCAGCAGGTCCGGAATGCCCATGAAGCGGCCGACATGGGTGGAGTCGATGATGATGCGGCTCTCTACCTTGCCCACCGGCAGCTTGGCGTCAGGCGGGATCAACCAGGACGCGTCGGTGAGGTCGATCGAATGCAGGGTGGCCTCCAGCGACGCCTTGCCCACCACCGGGTGATCAACGCCACCGGCCTTGATCTCCACCTCGTCGTAGTGGCGGCCCATCGCTTGCGGGATGAACGGAAAACCGAGGATGGCCACCGACGGGTCCCAGTTCAGATGCGCCGCGCTGCGCACACTCCTGGCCAGTCGGTATTCGCCGTAGATGGCCGCCCCGAAGTCCGTGCCGACGGCACCCACGACCACCACGGTCACGGTCGTGGCGAGGGCGATCAGCAGCTTCCGCACCCGGACATTCTGGCTCACGGGTACCAGTCAACCGGCTCGACGCGGCTAATCAGCAGGTGGCACGCTATCGTTAGATGACTATCGGCCGGTAACGGCCACATGTCAGCCATGAATCTGGGAGATGACCCGGACACAGAAGTCTGGTGAACCTTCCCCCGGGCCGTCCCGGAGGGCCTGTTGGATCTCTTGCTCCTTACCGTCGACCCACACCCGGAATCGGTGCTGCCGTCGTTGTCGCTGCTCGCTCACAACGTGCGGACGGCGCCGACCGAGGTCTCCTCCTTGTTGGAGGCGGGCACCGCGGATGTGGCCATCGTCGACGCGCGCACTGATCTGGCCGCCGCGCGCGGCCTCTGTCGCCTTCTCGGCACGACCGGCACGTCGGTCCCCGTGGTGGCCGTCGTCAACGAGGGCGGCCTGGTCGCCGTCAACGTCGAGTGGGGGCTCGACGAGATTCTGCTGCCGAGCACCGGGCCCGACGAGATCGACGCGCGGCTGCGGCTACTGGTCGGGCGCCGCGGCGGCGTGGCCAATCAGGAGAACCTCGGCAAGATCAGCCTCGGTGAGCTCGTCATCGACGAAGGCACGTACACCGCGCGGCTGCGCGGGCGGCCGCTTGACCTTACTTATAAGGAATTCGAGTTACTGAAGTATCTGGCCCAGCATGCCGGGCGGGTGTTCACGCGCGCGCAGCTGCTGCAGGAGGTCTGGGGCTACGACTTCTTCGGTGGTACCCGCACGGTCGACGTCCACGTGCGACGGTTACGCGCCAAGCTGGGCACCGAATACGAGTCGCTGATCGGCACGGTGCGCAACGTCGGCTACAAGGCCGTACGTCCGGCGCGGGGCCGTCCACCGGCTCCCGGCGCGGAGCTGTCCGACGACTTGGCTGACGACGCGGCCTACGAAAGCGCGCCCGACACGCTGCCGGAAGGTCTTGTAGACCCCCTGCGTAGTCAGTGATTTCGGTCGACTGGCGCGAGCGTCTCTCCGATGACGACCAGCGCGCGATCCGCGAACTCGTGGCCGCCGCGACGGCGGTCGACGGCGTCGCACCCGTGGGCGATCAGGTTCTGCGTGAGCTGCCGCACGACCGGACGAGACACCTGCTGGCCATCGACGGCGAGGACATCGCCGGATATCTGAACCTCACCCCTGCGCCGGCCATGGCCGAGTTGGTGGTGCATCCGCGGGCGCGGCGGCAAGGCATCGGCTCGCGGATGGCACGCACGGGGTTATCCGAAGGTGGTGACGGCGCCCGGATCTGGGCGCACGGCAATCTCGAGCCCGCCCGTGCCACTGCAGCGGCACTCGGTCTGGTCGTGGTGCGTGAGCTGCTTCAGATGCGTAGGCCGTTGACCGGGCTGCCGCCCGTGAGCGTCCCCGACGGTGTACGCATTGCTACGTACTCCGGGCCGGGCGATGATGCCGAGCTGTTGCGGGTCAACAATGCGGCGTTCGCCTGGCATCCGGAGCAGGGCGGCTGGACCGACGCGGATATCGCCGAGCGCCGCGGCGAGCGGTGGTTCGATCCCGCAGGACTGTTCATGGCCGTCGACGAACGCAGCGGCAAGCTGCTTGGCTTTCACTGGACCAAGGTGCACAACGGGGACCTTGGCGAGGTGTACATCGTCGGCGTCGACCCCGCCGCGCAAGGCCGGGGAGTCGGTGCCACGCTGACCCTGATCGGTCTGCATCATCTCGCTGAGCGGCTGTCAGAAAGTTCACAGTCGGCGGTGACTCTTTACGTCGAGGCAGATAACTCGGCGGCCGTAAAGACATACCGGCGACTGGGTTTCGACGTCTTTGCCGTCGACGCGGCGTATGAAAATAACGGGTGAGCAACTTTGCCGGAGGGCGCGCGGGCGGCGTTGTTAACGTGGCAAGCCCGTTGTTCATCTGCCGTTCACTTTCGCGATGGTCCCGTATTAATGGTCGTTTTCGCCCGCATGAGCGATGCGTCGATCCATAGCTGGTGCAGGTCTGCAATCGCCTGTGGCACAAGCGCAGTCCGGTTTGCGCCGAGCAAGTTCCGATCAAAAGTACCGTGGGACAAGGCATTTGACCACACCATGTCGGAGTTGCTGGCCACGTCATGGCGAAATGAACGTTGCGAGATTTCAGTTCGCGAACGGCCCGCGGGCAGTTAGGGGTGCGTCGACGGCGACCCCTGGCGCGACGTCCGCACCCGTGCCTCCCCGAACGGTTGCAGTCACGAAAGCCTCCGCCCGTCACCAGTCAACGGCAGTGCCCGTACGATGGGCTGGCCAGTTCGCCCGCGGGTGCCGGGCATGCTGCCTCCATCGGTACGGTGCAGGTCACCCTCTATGCCTTCGCGGGGCGGCGGCGTTGCCGGGCGATTCCGGCCGGGCGCCTGTGGTGAAACCACTGCGCGCCCATGCACCCCACGCGGGGCAATGCTCGGTTTCTTATTTGTTCATCTGGGGTTAACTTTCGTTCACGGATTGTTCAGCTGCGGTCGAACGACCGTCCATTGTCGGCCCCTAGGTTTTCGGTGTCACCCGTGATCGAGGTGATCTGTGCCGTTGCGCACCCGACCCAGAAAGCGAGAGACGTGAAGCTCAAGACACGTAGCAGGATGTGTGTAGCGGCTGCGGCCGCGGTCGCACTGACCGGCATGATGACGGCCTGCGGGAGCGACGACAACAAGAGCAGCAGCTCCAACGGCGGTACAGGCGGTACCGGGAATGGCACCG
>DATFCF010000834.1:0-4339 GCA_035253445.1 Mycobacterium sp. | reverse complement strand
GAGGTCGCCGGTCACGAGATCCTCGCTCTTCTCAAGGCACTGCAGACGGCCAGAGGAGGGCTATCCACGACGCACGCTTACACCGCTCGCGGTGTAGTCGACCGTCTGGTGAACCTGGCGACCGAACCCCCGATGAACGCGACGGTGGACTACGTCGAACGCCAGCTCGCAGAGCACATCGACCTGATCGTCCAACTCGGCACGAAGGTCCGCGTCGATGGCGAAGGGTCGCGCACCTCGGTCCGCTACGTCGACGAAGTCGTCTACGTCGAGCCCGGCGACGACAAGAAGCCGTCCTTCTCCACGATCTACCGGGGATACTCGGACGGCACAGGAGAATTCGGATCCATTCCACAACCTCTGCTCCGCAAGCTGCTCGCCGGCGGATTCAAGCGAATCCACCTCCCCAGCGACAGCCTCCGCCACTTCGACGAAGAACGCGACCTCTACGACGATGAAGAGGTGGCGTGATGTATCAGCAAATCGGCATCTTCCTGGTACTGCTGCTGTGCGCCGGGGTCGCCTGCATCGTCATGGGATGGAAAGACCGCCGCGATCCCACCGCGCCCACGCGTCAGCGCCGGCGCCGCAGCTCGTCGAAGATCCCGCGTAGCACCCAGATCCTGCTCGTCGTCGGCTTCGCCGCCGGCATCGTCGTGTCGTCCCTCTCGGGTTGGCTCTTCACCCTCTTTCTGGTCCCGGCGCTGCTGGTCGGCTTGCCGTACCTGCTCGGCCGTCCCGAAGCAGAACAGCAGATCAGTCGGCTGGCGGCCATGGATGAGTGGGCCCGCAACCTGTCCAGCAGCATGAAGGCTGGTTCGGGAATCGAGCACACCATCATCTCCACTCCGATCCCGGAGGCGCTACGGGAGGAGATCACGGCGTTCATCAGCCGCCTGCGCAACAACGTCCCTCCGGTGGATGCGATCACACGTTTCGCTTCGGACCTCAACGACAGTGTCGGCGACAAGATCTGCGGCGCCTTGCTACTGAGCATGCAACTGCGGGGCGTTGGACTTGCAGCCGTGCTCGAAGGCCTCGCCGAAGACGTCGGTGACATGGTCGCGCGCCGACGCCGCACCGAGGCCGACCGCAAATCCAGCCGTACACAGGCGAAATGGGTCACCATCATCGCGATCACAACACTCGCGGCAGCGTTCCTGTTCACCAACTTCATGGAACCGTACAAGTCGGGCGGAATGCAGATCGTGCTACTGATCCTGCTGACCCTGTTCGCGGCCGACCTGTACTGGATGAAGCAGGCCACCAAACCGCCGACCTACCCCCGCTTTATCGGCACCAATGATCGCGTCAACCGCACCGACCTCGTAGGAGCGCAGCGATGAGCATTCAGATGACGGTCATCCTCTACACGAGCGTCGGAACAATCGGCATCTACCTGGTCGCCCTCTACTTCATGCGCGCACAACCCGCACTCAGCGATGCCATGTCGCGCCTGTCCGGACCGGCCCCGGAGCGCACGTCGACAGCCGGAACCTCCCTGATCGACGGGATGGCGAACAAACTCGGCATCCGGGTCCACCCCTACCTGCAGGACAGCAAATTCTTCACGCTCCCCAACGCCGATCTCGCCCTGCTGCACCGAGATCCCGCCCACGTACTCGGGGAGAAGCTCGTCGCAGCACTGCTCGGACTGCTCATCTTCCCCTTCCTCAACCTCGTTCTGACTGCATTCGGGGTCGGCCTGGGATGGTCCATCCCGGCCATCCTGTCGATTGCGACCGCCTTCCTGCTCTTCCTCATCCCCGACATCGAGATCCGACGCCGGGCAACCGCGGCACGAGCGGAATTCGCGCAGGCGCTGAGCTCCTACATCGATCTCGTCGCGCTGTGCCGACGCGGTGGCATCGGAACCACCCAGAGCCTCGAGCGCGCTGCGCAGGTGGGAGATTCATGGGTGTTCCTACGTCTCGACGAGGAACTGTACGAAGCCGGGCGCTCCGGCGAAGCCCCGTGGAATGCCCTGACACGCGTCTCCCATGAGCTCGGCCTGACCGAGCTGGGCGACCTGGCCGACATCATGAACATGACCGGAGACAAAGGCGCATCCGTCTACGCCTCACTGCGGGCAAAGGCCGCGGGCCTGCGATCCGCTCAGGCCAGCGCAGAACAGGGTGCGGCAGCGGAGGCCACCGAAAAGCTGGCTATGCCGCTGGCCGGACTCGCCGGCTTGTTCATCATGCTGCTGCTCATCCCGGCACTGACCATCATCACCGGCTAGTCCGATTCGATGGCGCGCAGCCAGCGCCGCGAAAGGAGCGAGACGCCCAGACCACCGAGCCTGGCCGGTCACGATCATCCAGTCCAGTTCACCTGCTACACATCGACCAAACACAAGGAGCCCACCATGAGCATCACCACCGTCGCTACCGCCACCCGGCGCACCGCCCGCGAGGCCGTGACCTCCTACATCACCCTCACGATGATGTTCGTCGCCGCACTGGCAGGCACCCTCCTCCACCGCGCCGGCGGCAAAGACTCAGACCGCGGACCCTCCACCCTCGAGTACGTCTTCCTGGCCGTCTTGGTGGTCGGAGCCGCCGCCGCAGCCGGTGCGATCGTCGTCCGCAAGATCATGTCCCGCGCAAACGCAATCCCCGACTGAAATCAGACAGCGCTGCATCGATTGGAGAGACGGTGAGTACGTGACATACCTCGTGAGGGTCTTCCAGGCCGCTGCGATGGTGGCAGTCGCTGCGGTGCTTGTGCAGCTCGGAATCGATTCCTGGCCGTGGCCGTATATCCCTATTCCGTCCTGAAAAGCCAGCCGTCCAACAACTATCGGAAAGCAGACCATGGTCACACTGGAACAGTTGATCGACCGATGGCGCCGCGATGACCGAGGCCCGGCGACGCTCGTTACGGTCGTCGCGATGGTCGCATTCCTTCTGATCTTTTCGGTCCTGCTGCAAACCGCTCTGTTCTTCCACGGCCGTGACGTCGCCAACAGCTGCGCCGAAAAGGCACTGAAGAACACGAGATCCCAGTACGGCAACCAAGCGCTAGGAACAGCTGCCGCTTATGCCTGCATCGCCCAGGCAGGCATCGGTGACCTGCAGATCCCGGTTGTCCTCGTCAGCAAGAACATCCGCGAAACAACCGTCAACATCACCGGAAAAGCCCCTTCCCTCGTCCCGGGTCTCGAATTCCCCATCGTCGTCAACCACACCAAACCGACTGAACGCGTCACCAACCCGGGAGGAATCGGATGAGACTCACCCGATGGATATCCCGCGCCCGCCGAGATGACCGGGGCGACGTCACGATCGAGCTGTGCCTCGCAACCGTCATCCTGATCTTGCTCCTGGGCTGGATGTATGCGTACGGCGTCAACCGACAGGCGCACCAGAAGGTTGAACACGCCGCCACCGAGGGTGCCCGTGCAGCCTCACTCGCCCGCACCATCGCCACGGCCACCCCTCTGGCGTACCAAGCAGCGGCCGGCAGCATGGACGGACAAGGTCTCAAGTGCGCCACCATGAACGTCAACGCCGATACCAGCGGATTCCGCACCAGACCTGGTGTCCCCGCCACGGTCGAGGTCACCGTGACCTGCCAGGTCTCCTTCGACGCTCTTGGATGGCCCGGAGTCAATGGTGCCCGCACCGTCACCGCTACCGCAATCTCGCCGATCGATACCTACCGGGAGCGCACACGATGACCAACGCCCTGCCTAAGCGACTCGCCTCCCGACTGCCGGAGGAGCACCGCGACAAGGGTGCCGTCACCCTGATGACGGTGGTCTTCGCCCCTGTCCTGATCTTCTTCGTCTGGGGACTGATCGTCGACGGTGGCGGCATGCTCACCGCCGACCAGCGAGCCGACAACGTCGCCGAGGATGCCGCCCGAGCAGCCGGTCAGCAGATCATCGGATCGGTGAGCGCCCGCGGCATCGGCACGGTCGTCGACCCGGTCCGCGCGACCGCAGCCGCCAAGAGATACCTGTTCGAGGCCGGCGTCGACGGTGACGTGATCCCCACCGGCCCGCGCACCCTCCTGATCACGACCCGCATCGTCTACAACTCGAAACTTCTGCCATACCCCAGAACGAAACTGCTCATCGGTACGGCCGCTGTGAATCTCAACCGCACCAACGCCGGGGAGGTGTACATTCTGTGAGCGCAAACGCCGCGCGGTCACGCCTTGCCGGACTCGGCTACCTCCTGATCCTGGTGATGCTTGTCGCCGGGATCCCGGCCGCGCTCTGGGCGCTGCGCGGCAATCCGCTCGACATACCGTGGTCGGATTTCGAAGGTTTGCTCGCGGGTCCAGATGACGGCAGTCTTCTCATCGCCCTTCTTCCCCTTGTTGGCTGGGC
>DATFCF010000833.1:0-2160 GCA_035253445.1 Mycobacterium sp. | reverse complement strand
GTATGCCGATGGCGTTCGACGGTATTCACCCCGCCGGCACACCGGCACCGGCCCTGGGCCAAGACACCGTCGACGTGCTCACCGAATGCCTGGGGTTGACGGACGCCGACATCGCGCGCTTGACGAGCGCCAAAACGATCGCCTGTTGAGCCGGAAGTGGACAGGATATGACCAAACTTGCCCAAACGCTTGGCCTGACCGACTTTCAAACCGAAATCATCACGACGGTAAGGCAATTCGTCGATAAAGAGATCATTCCCAACGCCCCTGAGCTCGAACGGAACGACACCTACCCGCAGAACATCGTGGACCAGATGCGGGACATGGGCCTGTTCGGGCTGATGATCCCGCAGGAGTACGGGGGGCTGGGGGAGTCGCTGCTGACCTACGCGCTGTGTGTCGAAGAGCTGGCCCGCGGCTGGATGAGCATCTCCGGAGTGATCAACACCCATTTCATCGTGGCGTACATGCTGCGCCAGCACGGCACCGATGACCAGAAGCAGCGCTTGCTGCCACGGATGGCGACCGGGGAATGCCGCGGTGCGTTTTCGATGTCGGAGCCAGAGCTGGGTTCCGATGTCGCCGCGATCCGCACCCGCGCGCAGCGCGATCCCGACGGCGCATACACCATCAACGGCCAGAAAATGTGGCTGACCAACGGTGGCAGCTCGACGTTGGTGGCCGTGCTGGTGCGCACCGACGAAGGTGCTGACAAACCACACCGCAACCTCACCGCGTTCCTCGTCGAGAAGCCAACGGGTTTCGGCGAAGTGGCGCCCGGGTTGCTGATCCCCGGCAAGCTCGACAAGCTGGGCTATAAGGGTATCGACACCACCGAACTCATCTTCGACGGCTACCGGGCAAGCGCTGACGACATCCTGGGCGGCGTCGCGGGTCAGGGCTTCTTCCAGATGATGGACGGCATCGAGGTCGGCAGGGTCAACGTGTCGGCCAGGGCTTGTGGCATCGGGATTCGCGCTTTCGAGCTCGCGGTCCGCTACGCCCAGCAGCGCCACACCTTCGGCAAGCCGATCGCCGAGCATCAGGCCATCGCGTTTCAGCTGGCCGAAATGGCCACCAAAGTCGAAGCCGCGCATCTGATGATGGTGAACGCGGCGCGGTTGAAGGACTCCGGACAACGCAACGATCTCGCCGCCGGAATGGCCAAATACCTTGCCAGTGAATACTGTTCGGAAGTCACTCAGCAGAGCTTCCGGATTCACGGCGGCTATGGCTATTCCAAGGAATACGAGATCGAACGGCTGATGCGCGACGCACCGTTCCTCCTCATCGGCGAAGGAACCAGCGAGATCCAGAAGTCCATCATCAGCAAGCGACTGCTCGCCGAGTATCGGGTGTGACGCAATGACTGCTCCCGATTTCGCTGCGCGACCGCAACTTTCCGAGGACGTGGCACGCTTTGTCCGCAGCAGGGTTTTCGACGGCACCTACGCCGCGGGACAGTACATCCGGTTGGACCAGCTGGCCGCGGAACTGGGTATCAGCGTCACGCCGGTACGCGAAGCGTTGTTCGCGCTGCGTGCCGAGGGCTTGATCGCCCAGCAGCCGCACCGGGGCTTCGTGGTGTTGCCGGTCACCGAGCAAGATCTCGCCGACGTCGCCAACGTGCAAGCCCATGTCGGCGGCGAGCTGGCCGCCCGGGCCGCCGTCAACATCACCGCCGAACAGCTGAACGACCTCAAACAGATTCAGGCGCAACTGGAAGAGGCGTATGCCGGTGGCGACGACGAGCGGACGGTTCGGCTCAACCACGAATTTCACCGAGCCATCAACGTCGCCGCGGATTCACCCAAGCTGGCGCAGCTGATGTCCCAAATCACCCGCTACGCACCCGAATCGGTTTTTCCCGCCATTGAGGGTTGGCCTGGACAGTCGATAAAGGACCACCGGCGAGTGTTGTCCGCGCTGGAAAAACACGACGAGAAGCTTGCCCGGAAAACCATGTCGGAGCATTTGGCGGCGGGCGCGGCGCCGTTGATCGACCATCTCATCGAGCGTGGCGTGGTCGACGAACCGCGCCACCCGAATTCACACCGACGCGCACGTTCGCGGAACTGACCCGTTTACTCCTGTCCTCCGGTCGCCTTCTGGTTGGTGTCGTAGGTTGCCATACCGAGCTTCAACCATGCCTTGGCCAGC
>DATFCF010000832.1:0-4171 GCA_035253445.1 Mycobacterium sp. | reverse complement strand
GCGGCGGAACCGTGAGCGCCGTCTCCGCCATCTCTTTAAGGTCCCCTCCGGCGCAGAACGCCTTATCGCCTGCCCCGGTCAGCACCAGAACCTTGGCGGAGTCGTCGGCGTTGAAGCGGTGAACGCTGTGGAACAGTCCCTGCCGGACCGCCCCGTTGAGCGCGTTCCGTGCCTCGGGGCGATTGATCGTCAACCAGGCCACCCCGTCGACGACCTCGTAGGTGATCGCTTCCTCGCTCATCAATCCCCGTCCTGATCGGCACCCGCCCTCCCGATGTGAGGGCTCGTTCACTCGCAGTACGTTACCCGGCAGAATGTCGCGAGGACCAGTTGGTGAGCGAACGCGTTGCGTCCGGCGGCGCAACCCGACCGGCGTGGCCAGCTCCGTAAATGTTGGGTTCGCCACCTCGTCGGCCGCATTCGGTTCGAGCGATTGACGAGATCGGATCCCAAGGCCGCAACACGGGGTTGCATTCGTACGTCAAGTCCTCGGCAAGAATGTGGCCCTCTTCGGCCTTTTGGGATTGGCACGCCGGAGGTGCTCCTTGCCACCGTTTCACCCTTGGCTCCCAGAAACAATCGGTGCCAAATGCTGTGAACGCATGCGTCGCCGCGGGGAACCGCTCGTCAGCGTCCGAGGACTTGAAAACCTTCCCATGCTTTCCGGCGGTCGGCGTGGGGGTCGTTGTCCACTCGCGAAGCGCGATCGAAGACGAGGACCGGACGGGCGTCGCTGGTGTAGCGCGGCCAGCCGTCTCCTGGAACTCCGGTGCGTGCGAAAGCATCCCAGCGCCCTTGCATGTCGTCGCTCACGCGTAGGGCCGAGCGGCGATCGGCTCCGGCGCTGAGTAGCCGACCGAGCGGCGTGCGGTAGGCGTCGAACACCGCAAGAAGCTCCGTCGCATGGGTGGCACCCAGCCCGGCCCATTGCAGAGTTCGCGGGGCGAAGTCATAGCGGTACAGATATGTGGGGGCGTGCCGACTGTGGGAATCCGCGAGCTGCCACAGTGTCGATCCGAATGTGAAGTCGGCCCCCAGTCGGATACAGGCATCGGGGGCCGGATATTCGGGATAGGCAGCAGTAATTCGCTCGCGACAGGTGGGTTCCGCTCCCGCTAGTAACGCTTCGATCTTGGCTTCGTTCGTCGGGAGGAGTTTGAGGAAGCGAGTGAACAACCGGCCCTCGTCGGCGTTCGTACCGACGATCAGCGGCACACGGTACGCCTTGCCGTCGCGCATCGCTTGAATGGGCTCGGACGGTAGATAGTCGGTTCCGAATGTGCATCCCACCGGGTAACCGCCAGCAAGGTCCGATGCACTCGTGGTGAGCAAGCGATCGAATGCATTCACCAGTTGAGCCGGACGCGCCGCCAACAGGAGGCGGGCGGGCTCCCGCTCGTCGGCGCAGAGAATGGATGCGAACTTGGCGGCGAACTCCGCGGCCAGCTCCTGGGAGCGGGATAGCGCGCCGGCCGGACTTTGTGAGATAGCCTGTGCGAAAAGCCCTTTCGCCGCTGGCACGGCCAGCAAAGTGGTAACGGCGTGCGCGCCCGCGCTCTCTCCGAAGATCGTCACGTTATCGGGATCGCCGCCGAATGCCGCGATGTTCTCGCGTACCCACCTGAGCGCCGACACGAGGTCACGCAAGTAGAGGTTGTCGTCAATATGGATGTCTGCGGTGGACAGCGACGACAGGTCGACAGCCCCTAGCGCGCCGAGGCGGTAGTTTGCCGATACGTACACGCAACCGCTGCGGGCAAGCGACGCGCCATCATAGATCGGTGTCGCGGAACTGCCCAGGAAGTACGCCCCGCCGTGAATGAAGAACATCACGGGCAGAGGTCGGTCCGAGCCGCCGTCGGGTGCAACGACATTGAGGGTGAGGCAGTCCTCGCTCATGGGCTGGAACTTGCCCGGACCGACGATGGTGTATCGGCGGGGCTGTGGAGCGCAGTAGCGGAATCGGTGGCAGGGTCGGACGCCGTCCCACGCTTCGACCGGCTGGGGAGCCTTGAACCGCAGCGCGCCGACTGGTGGCTTGGCGTAGGGAATGGAACGCCAGCGATTGACGCCGTCCCGCGTGAATCCTTCGATGGCGCCCGAGGTGAGTTCGGTGCGGACTGTCTTCGCTGGCATGTATCGACAATAGCGAATGACTATTCACACCAGCGCCCGGCTCTGCCGTTCAGTCGCCGTGTCGGGCACGGTTTGGCCTGCTACTGATGACTCACTCGACTTCGGTCAGCGGCCTCCACGGCCGTTCGGTGACGTCGTGGCTGATTCTTAAGCACCGGTTACTTCTTTTCAGAAGAAGAAGCTACCCATGACCGGCTATCTCCGGGCGTGCGGGGACATCCTCAGCGTTGTGAGCGTCGGTACTCGCTCGGAGAGCGGCCGGTCCATCGCTTGAAGGCGTGTGAGAAGTTAGCAAGATCGCCGTATCCGAGCTCGGTCGCGATCTGGCTTGCCGACATTGATCGGGTGATTAACAGCATCATCGCGCTCTCCCGCAGACACGACTGGCGCAACTCGCGAAACGTGGTGCCCTCTTCGGCGAGCCGGCGTTTGAGTGTGCTGGTGGATACCGAGAGTTCGTCTGCGACCCGCTGGCAACTTCGCTGTCCGGGATCCTCGTCCAACAACCGTCTCACCTTCTTGGAGAAGGACGTGGCTCCGCTCTGCTCGTCGAGGGTCCGCCTCAGCTCGGCGACGGCGAGTCGATACGCAAGGGGATCGGAGAACCGGCACACTTCATTGAGCGCGTTGACGGGAACATGAAGGTAGGACATCGGTGCGTCAAAGAACAGGCGCCCGGCTAGTACCATCTCTGCCGCGAGTTTGTTCAGGGAGACCGGCGCTGACCAACTCAAGTGGAGCGTGACGGTCAGCGCGTCACTGACGAGCATGTCCAGCAGTCGTAACAACGCCGAGCCGGTATATGTGACTGCTAAGCAGTCCAGGGCCCGATCGCCTGTGTGCCCCCAGAGCCCGACGGTGAGACCTTGGTCGTTTGGACGGAATTGTGCATTGATCGCCGTGGTGATCAACGGTAGATAGGTGAGCAGCTCGACGATCTCGGCTACCGAGCCTGCGCTGACCAGCGGGACGCTCAACGGGCCGAAAGATGTCAACTGTGCCTGTCCTGCAAACGAGAAGCCGAGCAGGGTTGCCCGGTCGACGTCTAGATCGGGGTACAGATCGCGAAACCACCGCAGTGGCGCCTGGACATCGTGCTGCATCAGCGTCGCCTCGTCGGTTCCCTCGCGCGCCATGATGGTGCGAAGCCGCGCGACGGCGTCCGGGTCGAGTGCCTGGCTCTCCAGCATTTGCACGAACGCGACCGGAGGCACACCGGCGTTGCTGAACTTCACCGATCGTGCCCCCTGAGCCCAATCCACAAGTTCCTGATCCGCGCAAACATAGCGGAAGCGCTCGGATTGGACAATCCTGTTAACAAGTATTCACATTCAGGGCAACTTAAGAGGAGTCGGTAATGGCCGTTGTCACTTTTGTCTCCCACGACGGCGACAAGCACCAGGTGCCTCTCGATGAAGGCCAGTCACTCATGCAGGTCGCGACCAACAATGCAGTGCCTGGCATCGACGGCGACTGCGGAGGCGAAGCGGCGTGCGGTACCTGCCACGTCGTCGTCGATCCGCAGTGGTCCGATCAGGTCGGCTCCTCCGGCGTCGGCGAAGAGGAGATGCTCGCGATGAACCCCGAGCGTCAGCCGACCTCTCGGCTGTCCTGCCAGATGACGGCCTCCGAGGCATGGGACGGCTTGATCGTCCATCTGCCGGAGTTCCAGATGTGACGACGAAGGGAAGTGGTCAAACATGGTAAAAATCTCTGAAAAGGTCGCCGAGAAAGTTCAGGCGACCATCCCGATCGACCTGCAGATTCAAGGTGCACACGCCTACGACAAAACTCGGCGTTGGGTGACCGGTACGAACGGGAAGAAACTCTTTGTAGAGCGTCCTATTCCGCCGGCCGAGGAGGTCGAACTCGCCGACATCGATCTCAGCAATCCTTTTCTCTATCGCCAGGGGCGCTGGCAGTCATACTACGAGCGCCTGCGTAACGAAGCTCCGGTCCATTATCAGCGGCACAGTGCCTTCGGCCCGTTTTGGTCCGTCACCCGGCATGCCGACATCGTGGCCGTCGACAAGAA
>DATFCF010000831.1:0-2660 GCA_035253445.1 Mycobacterium sp. | reverse complement strand
TGAAGAACGCCGACATGTTCACCGCGATGGCGACGATCCAGATACACGCCAGATGCACCAACCGGGGCAAGCGGCTCCAGCCGAATATCCACAGGCCGATGAACGTCGACTCGAAGAAGAACGCGATCAGGCCCTCGAACGCCAGCGGAGCGCCGAAGATGTCACCGACGAACCGGGAGTACTCGCTCCAGTTCATGCCGAACTGGAACTCCTGGACGATGCCGGTCGCGACGCCGATCGCGAAGTTGATCAGGAACAGTTTGCCGAAGAACCGGGTCAGCCGGTACCACGCGGTGTTGCCGGTGACGACCCACGCGGTCTGCATGGCCGCGATGAGCGGTGCCAGGCCGATAGTCAGAGGGACGAATATGAAGTGGTAGACGGTGGTGATACCGAACTGCCACCGCGAAACGTCCAGGGCATCCATGCGCCACTCCCAGGCCTAGGTCCTATCTACGACAAAGTGTAGTAGCGACTCTGGCCTGTGGCGATAGAGCCTTTGGGCCTGGCTTCTCAAAACAAGTGGATCTACTCCGTGGCCTCGGTTGTCGCCGGCGCGGGTGGCGCCTCCGTCATCCCGGTGCGGTCCTTGCTGGCTTTGCGGATGCCGAACGCCGAGACGACCTCGAAGAGCCCCAGCACGATGAGCCAGATCCCGACGACTCGGGTCAGTGCGACGATCGATTCGAAGGGGACCGCCAGCATGACCACCCCGGCGATGAGGCTGATCACGCCGATGAAGATCTCCCACCACCGGCCCGGCAGCGTCGGGTCGCTGATCGCAGACACCGCCGTGGCCACACCGCGGAAGATGAATCCGACGCCGATCCAGATGGCCAGCAAAAGGATCGACTCCTGAAGGCTGCGGAAACACAGCACCGCCAAGATCAGCGCGGCCGCGCCGCTGATGAACAGCAGCACCCGCCCGCCGGCCGACACATGCAGGCTGAACGCGAACACCACCTGCGCGATGCCGGTGACCAACAGGTAGGCGCCGAAGAAAATCGCGGCGATGACGATGGTGACGCCAGGCCAGACCCACGCGAGAACACCCAGGATGACGGCGAGAATCCCGGACAGTAGCGTGGATTTCCACAAGTGTTGCAGCAGGCTCGGGGCAGCAGGGCTTTCCATGGCCGAAGTGTGTCATAAAAGGATTCACAGAATTGCGCATTTCCTGATCCGCGGACCCCAGCGCAAATATTCGAAGCCGTGCCGCGCAAATGGCGGCGACGACATTGTGCGGCTCGCATCTTGGTGTAACAGTTGGTTTGTTCGCTACGATGAGTATTCGACGGTCCCACCGGAGCACAAGTGATCTACCCACTGGGGCAAACTAGGAGTGACGATGACCAATGCGGCATTTCGCCGGACCGCGGGCGCGGCGATCGCAGCACTCGTGATGGCCGCGGGCGCGGCCGTGTCCATGGCGCCGGCGCACGCCGATCCGGCAATGGACAAGGTGTTCATCGACTACCTCGACAAGAAGGGCGTCCCGTACAAGAACCGGACTCAGATCATCCGGCTCGCCAAGGAGTACTGCGTCGATCAGACGAGGCAGGGCAATCCCTCCTGGCTCGCGGGATACAACCTTCAATACAGCCAAGGCTGGACGCAGACGGAGGCGGTCCAGTTCGTCGAGGGCGCCATTCCCGTGTACTGCCCGAAGCTTTGGGAGTGATTAGCACTTTCGTTCTCCTGCCACCGCGGTAGGTCTCTACTACTGTTCCGTTATCGACAGTCACGCCCTGATTTGGATACTGCTTTGACCAGCAGATATGCCGATCAACCTCAAGATAACACAGCCGCACAGGGCTGTGAAGTACGATAACTGCGTGGTAGACAGTTTGCTGGATCTTGAGTCGCTGCTCGACTCGTGGCTAATCGCGCTGCGGGGCGAACGAAAATCACCTTCCACGTTGAAGGCGTATCAGGCCGGGGTCGATCAGTTCCTGGCGTTCTGCGATCAAGAGCAGTTGCCGCGAGTCCTGTCGAAGTCCGGTGTGCGGGCGTTTATGGCGTCACTGGCCGATACCGAACCGGCGACTGCCCGCCTGCGGCTTCAGGCGCTGAAACTCTTCGCCCGGTGGCTGGCCGAAGAGGAGGGGTTCGACCCCGATCCCGTCCTTTCCGTACGTGCACCGAAGCTGGACGACAAAGCGGTACCGGACCTGTCGCCCGCCGAGGTCAAGGCGATGCTGAAGGCGTGCATTGGCAAGGGATTCCGTGACAAGCGCGACAACGCGCTACTGCTGCTGCTCACTGAGACTGGCTTGCGGGGTGGCGAATGTCTCGCGCTCAACGTGGAAGACGTCAACCTCAAGACCTGTTCACTGCTAGTGCGCCGTGGTAAGGGGGCCAAGGGCCGTAATGTCAGGTTTTCGCCGTCCACGGCAGCCGCGCTAGACCGCTACATGCGCGCCAGGCTTGCCGCCGGGAATGCGGCCGGGGGAGCGCTATGGGTGAGCAGTGCCCGACCGCAGCGACTCTCGTATCGGGGGATGAGCGATGCCCTAGGGGCACGGGCTGAGCAAGCCGGGGTAGCGAACTTCCACCCGCACCGACTGAGGCATACCGCCGCCGTGCGCTGGTTGGCCTCCGGTGGCTCTGAGACTGGCTTGATGGCGCAATCGGGTTGGGCTTCCCGCAAGATGATCGAC
>DATFCF010000830.1:0-4373 GCA_035253445.1 Mycobacterium sp. | reverse complement strand
CGATCGTAATGCTCGAAGCTGGCTGCGAAGAGTTCTCGAACATCCATGGCTTGATCCAAGCACGGTATCCGGAGGGCAATATCTCCGCCAAGTTTCATGAAGTGCACGCGATTCTGGAACGCGAGGGCTTGGTCTAGCCGTGTAGCTGTATCACGTTGTCGCCGTAGGTTTTCGGCTTCGGGGTAGCCGGCGTGCGCGTGTCGAGTAAGAAGGGCGTTCCAATCGCCACAGCCTACGTCGCGAGGTCGAGCGCGTCATGATCGACGCCGCCAACATCGACGGTCCAGTGGTTGTCGGCGAGTGAAAGGGAAACGCTGCGGGATCAGCGGCCCCTGGCTTCGATCGGTCACTGCGGCGTGGCCACTGGCGAGTTGGTCCGGCGGCCAATCCGGGTCGCCCTTACACCCAAATAGCATTATGTAATGCATCTTGGTACCGACTTGGGAACAAGTCTCCGCGAAACTGGCCGTAATCGGCGAAACCCTGCGCGACGACGCGAACCAGCCATGGGCAATGAGCTGCACTGATGAGACGACACGAACCCGCGGGAAGCCTCGGCGCACAGCTCATAACCCAGATTCCGCGTCCTAAGTGCGACGGCTTCAACGGAATTCTCGTGTAAGGAATTTGCACCGAAAGAAGATTTCGATGGCAGTGGCATAGGCACGGCGCACAGCTGAAGATGTCCTAGTGGACCACCAAGCGGCTGGCGGTCTGAATGGGAGTGCACGATGAGCTTGACTGACGACGGAAGGGAAATGCTTACCGCACAACAGGTTCGCGAGATCACCGGTGTGCCGGTGTCCACCCTCCACGACTGGGCGGCCAAGCGTGAGCGCGGAATCGATGCTCCTGGGCCGCACCATCTCCGACTGAGCGGACGTCATCGCCGGTGGGCCCTCAAGGACGTCGAGACATGGCTGGCATCCACTCGTGTGTGAACTGAGGTTTGGCCGATACGGTCACTGACGCCGCTTTCCAAATTCATGTCGGTGTGCCGTGAAACACTCTGTTGGACAGAGTTATTGACGGAGAACGCCCATGGCTATCACTCGCCGCGAAACCAAGCTTGGCCCTCACTTTGACGTTGAATGGCGTCTGCCTGATCGTTCAAAGCGCCGGAAGTCCTTCAAGACCGAGCGCGAAGCGCGCGTCTTCGAAGCAGCGATCGTCACGAAGTCAGTCTCCGGAGACGTCGTCGATCCCCGCGCCGGCCGCATCACGCTCGCAACCGTCTACAAGTCCTGGCTGGCCTCACGGCTCGATCTGAGCCCCAAGGTTCGGCGCGGCTACGAGGACATCTGGCGGCTGCGAATCGAGCCGCGATTCGGCGGCTGGTCGGTCGGCAAAATCGACCACCAGTCGATCCAGAAATGGGTCAACGAGATGGCCCAATCCGGCCTCAGCCCACTGACACTGCGGTGGAACCATTCGGTCTTGAAGATGTGCCTCGACCATGCCGCCGACGAAGGTCAGCTCCTCCGCCGAAATCCCGCCGCTCGCACCAAGTTTCCACCGCTGCGCCCGACCGCACACACCTACCTGACCACCGCCGAAGTCGCCGCCCTGACCCTTGTGTGTGGCGGCCAGGGCGATGTGGTCACCCTGCTCGCCTATACCGGCATGCGATTCGGCGAACTGACGGGCCTCAACGTCGAGGACGTCGACCTCAAAGCGCGCCGGATCCGCGTGCGCAGGTCCATCACCCAAGTGGGCGGCAAGCTCGTCGAGGGCAATCCCAAGTCGTCCGCAGGCCGGCGCTCGATCCCCATCCCGGAACGCGTAATTCCCATCGTCAAAACCCGGCTCGTCGGACGTCGGCCGGGCGAGCCGGCGATCACGTCGCCGCTGGGCTCTCGGCTGGGGCTGGAGAACTGGAAGCGGTCGGTCAAGTGGCGCCAGGCCATCGTCGACATTGGCCGCCCGACGTTGCGGGTGCACGATCTTCGACACACGTACGCCTCCTTGGCGCGCCGGGCCGGAGCCGACTTGCGGCTGCTACAGAAGACCATGGGCCACGCCTCGATCACCGTGACTGCGCACATCTACGCCGATCTCTACGACGACGAACTCGACGATGTGGCTTCGGCTTTGGACGCATTGGACGACCGGCCGGCTGAGGAACGCTGAAAAGTTTGGCCCTATAGACCGCCTCAAATGATGTCAGAGAATGCGATCGTCGCCTGAAAATAGGCCCTCTAGCTGGAATTTTGTGTTGTGGTCCCGACTGGGATCGAACCAGTGACCTTCCGCGTGTGAGGCGGACGCTCTCCCCCTGAGCTACGAGACCGGGGAACGACGTCGAAGACTAACACGTCAAGGCCGCCCGGCCGGAATCGGCACCACCCCGTCTGTGCCCTTGGACCGTCGATGCGTTGCATCATTCCTTCGGCAGAAGAACGTTGCTGGGCTATGGTCACGCGATGACTCACCGCGCCGAACACCTTCTCGCTGCAGTTGCCGGATTCGCGGCGGTGATCGCCCTGTCGGGCTGCGGCAGCCCGACAGATGTGCAGGCCTCGTCTACCTCATCGGTCACTGGGCGGACAACGGCGTCGGCGCAACCCGTCCAGTCGACCTCACAGCCCCCCGCAGACCAAGGGGTCGTCAAGAGCACGTCATTCCTGTCGCCGGACGGCAACATCGCCTGCCACATCGACATCAACGTGGGCGCCCGCTGCGACATCATCGATGCCAGCTGGCCGGCACCGCCGGCTCCGACGGACTGCCAAGACAGCTACGGGCACATGATCGCGGTCGGGCTCGACAAGCCCGCAGAGTTCATCTGCGCCGGCGACACCGTCTTCGGTAGCGAGGAACAGCTTGCCGATGGTGAATCGATCGCCTCGGGCGCGTTTCGCTGCGAGAGCGTGGATTCGGGCATCACGTGCCGCAATACCGAAACGGGCCATGGCTTTTCGATCTCTTACGATGCAAACCGGCTGTTCTGAGGCATCGACTAGATGGCGCCGGTATCGTCTCGCAGCATGATCCGCCGCGGAGTCGAAGTGGCCGCTCTGTCAGTCGCGATGACGGTGCTTGCCGCGTGCAGCGGCGGCTCGACCAACACACCGGCCGGGCGTACGACGCCAATCACCGAGCCGACGAAGGTGTCTGCGACGGTGGCCAAGCCCGATAAGTCGAGCGGTCAGCCGGCGACCTACCGCGAGGTGTACGAGTTCACCGCGTTCAGGTCGCCCAGCGGCAACGTCGGCTGCTTCATCGACGTGGACTATGTCCGCTGCGATATCGCCGAGGCCGATTGGTCTGCACCGCCGCGTCCGGCAGATTGTGAGTTCGACTACGGACAGGGCATCGCGCTCGAACCCGGCGGCAGCGCCGAATTCGTCTGCGCTGGCGACACGGCCCTTGCGCCCGACGGCAGCCCTCTCCCCTAGGGCGAGTCGATCACCGCCGGGCCGCTGGAGTGCGACAGCGCCGAGTCGGGCATCACTTGTCGAGATGTCGAGACCGGCAAGGGCTTCTCGATTTCCCGTGAGGCGTATCGGCTGTTCTGACCGTTCCGGACGCCACGGCACGACGGCTGTTGTCGAGATTTGTGCGGCTACACTTTGGTGGACTATCGTCGTCCTTCGCGACGGGCGACATGTCGTTCGTGGCGCGCGGATGTAGCGCAGTTGGTAGCGCATCACCTTGCCAAGGTGAGGGTCGCGGGTTCGAATCCCGTCATCCGCTCGAAGGTCTCGAAGGTGCAGTGGCATCAACCCCAGCGGTGGAGTGGCCGAGTGGTGAGGCAACGGCCTGCAAAGCCGTGCACACGGGTTCGATTCCCGTCTCCACCTCCAACGAGGTTTCCAGGCGCGATTAGCTCAGCGGGAGAGCGCTTCCCTGACACGGAAGAGGTCACTGGTTCAATCCCAGTATCGCGCACCACTTAGTTGCCTGATCAGAGGCTACTTTTCAAGATCAGATAGAAGTTCGCGGGCTAAACGTGGGCTCTAATGCGCAATTCGGCACCCTTGAGCCAGCCCGAGACCATCTACGTGCAATAGTCTTTCACTTGAATCGTCTGGAACGAGGCAATGTTGTGAGTCGCTCGGCACTTGGCTCACGTATGTTTGCACGTGCTTATGGCGAGCTCAAGCAAATGTTCGGCGCGGTTGAAGCCGCTCCTCTGATCCAGGAACTGCCGCGTGAACAACGCGCGACCGCGAAAGTCACGTTCAGTAAAAGGAAAACTGACGCGGACGCCATTTGGTATGACGTCACCGTTCAGGCGAATCGACACTCGACGACAGAGGCAAGTAATTGGCCCTGCGCTGGCGGTACGAGGTGAGGAAAGTCGCACGTCGTGGCACCTCCCCACGGCTTAGCATTCCCCCGCCCGAGCACAGCGTTTCCGCTGGTCAAAG
>DATFCF010000829.1:0-2908 GCA_035253445.1 Mycobacterium sp. | reverse complement strand
TGTGAGCGTTCGGTTGATGGCCGACGGATCGTGTTCGGTTGATGTCCGACACGATTCCTTATTTGTCGCTGTGATTGTGCCTTTCGGCTCGTTTCTTGCGCACCCCTCCCTCTGATGTTCGCAGGACGCTCTTCACGAGTTCGGCGCCGTCCCACACCTCGAGCAGCTCTTCACGCACCCTGACGTCGACGGTCCGGCCGCCGCGGTGCTTGCCGACGGAGAACTGCTGGTTCGAGACCACGATCACGCCGTTGCGCGAGACGTTGCGGGAAACCCAGTCATCGCCGGAGCGGTCGTCGCTGATCGCCCGGGCGTCGAGCACGGGTTGCGGTGTCGGGTCCCGCTGTTCGAAGCGCTGTGCCGGCGTCGCCATCTTCAGCGATTGGTGTGGCCGCGCGCAGTTGTAATCCTGCACCCAGGCATCGAGCTCGGCCTGCGCGGCCCGCAGCGAGTCAAAGACTCGGCCGGTGAGGAACTCGACACGCAACGTGCGATGGAACCGCTCGATCTTGCCCGTCGTGGTCGGTGACGCCGGCACCGTCAACCGGTGCGCGATCCCGTTCTCACGACAGATCTTGTCGAACAGGACTTCGGCGGGACGCAGCCCGAACCGGTCGGTGAACACCTTGCCGTTGTCGGTCAACACCTCCTCGGGCACACCATGACGTTCCAACGCGGCGATGAAGAACCCGCACACCGGCCTGGCGGTGGCTCTCGGCATGATCCCGGCGCACACACAAAACCGGGAGTGATCATCCACCCCGGTCAGGACCTTGCACTCGGTGCCATCGGCGAGCAGCACACCGCCCACGATGTCCATCTGCCATAACTCCATCGGCCGGCCCCGCTCCCACCGCTTATAGGTGCGCAGCTGTTTGCGGCGCGGGTTCGCCTCGATCAGCCCGGCACGCCGCAACGCCCGATACACCCCTGACACCGACGGCACCGGCTCCACACCCTCCCGGCCCAAGCGGTGCCGGATGCTCTGCGGACCCCAATGCGGATGCAGTCGCCGCAACTCCAACACCCGCGCTTCGGTCGCCGCCGGCATCTGCAACGGCGACCGATGCGGCCGATGCGAACGCTCGACCAACCCTTCGATCCCCGCGGCCTCATAGCGGGCCATCCACGCATACACCGTGTCGCGATGCACCCCGAACTTCGCCGCCACCTCCGCCACCGGCATCCCGTCGCGGATCACCGCCACTACCGCGTCATAACGCTGTTCCACCTTGCTGCGCTCCTCGAGCACTCGGCCACCTCCCAAACCGCGATCCCACGGCAGGGTGATGGGGCAAGGTGTCGGACATCAACCGAACACGTGCCGGGAATCACCCGAACACGCGTCGGAGATCAACCGGCAACGAAACGTCGGACATCAACCGACGCAACACATGGCCTGTGACCTTGCCCCCGAATAGTGGACCACGGTTGTGAGAATTGGCCCTGTCTGAAGGAGCCAATTTTGCCCAGGCATTATCCAGTGGCGTTTCGCCGCGAGGTGTGTGAGCGGTTGCTTGCCGGTGAGGCGGTGAAGGATCTCGTCGTCGAGCTCGGTGTTTCGAGTTGGACGTTGTATCGGTGGCGTGAGCAGGCGCGTGTCGACGCGGGCGGCACGGCGAGCGGGAAGTCCTATGAGTCTGATCCGTTGGCGGCGGCGCGGCGGCGGATCGTCGAGCTCGAAGAGGAGCTCGAGCTGGTGAAGAAGGCGAGCGAGCTGTTCGCGGAGGGAGCGCGTGTCGACCCAAAAGGAAGTTCCAGGTTGTCCGAGGGTTGAACAACCTGGGTTATTCGGCGCGACGGGCGTGTGAGACGGTCGGGTTGTCGCGGTCGACCTACAACAAGATCCGGAGTCACAAGCCGTCGAACTCCGAGATCCGCCGCGGTGTGCTCAAGGATCTGATCGCCGAGATCCACCAACGGTCCCGCGGGACCTATGGGATGTTGCGGATCAGTGCGGCGCTGGAGATCGAGCACGGCCTGATCGTGAACAAGAAGCTGGTGTGGCGACTGATGCGGGAACTCGGCCTCAAGGGCCTGCCCGGGCCGGGCAAGGGCTACAGGAACCTCAAGAACGTGCGCACGTGTGAGGACTTGGTGCAACGCGAGTTCGTCGCGGCGGCGACGAACCAGGTGTGGTTGACCGACATAACCGAACACGCCACGGTCGAGGGCAAGCTCTACTGCTGCGTCGTGTTGGACCTGTTCTCGCGCAAGGCGATCGCGTGGGCGATCGACCGGCGCTGTGACTCGGATCTGGTCAATGACGCACTCTCCAAAGCCGGCGCCGTCCGCGCCGCGACGGCGACGATCGTGCATTCCGATCACGGCGCGCAGTTCACTTCGTGGGCGTTCACCGAGAACGTGCGCCGGCTCGGGCTGCAGTCCTCGATGGGCACCGTCGGGGACTGTTACGACAACGCCCCGATGGAATCGTTCTGGGGCTCGATGCAGATCGAACTGCTCAACCGCCAGACCTGGCGGACCAAGCTCGAGCTCGGCATCGCCATGGCCGACTGGATCGACAACTTCTACAACCCGGTCCGTCGCCACTCTTCGCTGGGCTACTTGACGCCCGACGAGTTCGAAGCAAAGCATTACCCCCAACCAACGGCCGCGTTCTCATAAGACGTGGTCCACTGGATGGGGGCAAGCCCACTGAGTACGCCCCCTGGGATTCGAACCCAGAACCTGCGGATTAAGAGTCCGTTGCTCTGCCATTGAGCTAGAGGCGCTTGGAGGTGAAGAGGATAGTGGGCCGCCGCCGAATCAGTTGACTCGGCTGCTAGAACTCGATCTCTTCGGCGTTTGCCGTTGTACTGACTCGGTCCGGGTACGTGACCCAGCTCATCACGACGTTCAAGTCGTCGACGACCGATGCTGCCTCCAGCGTGCGTCCCTTTCCGAG
>DATFCF010000828.1:0-3862 GCA_035253445.1 Mycobacterium sp. | reverse complement strand
AACGACTCCTTGTCCAAGTTGGTGACCGAGGCCACCACCGGCAGCCGGCCGATGAACTCGGGGATCAGCCCGAACTTGATGAGGTCCTCGGGCATCACTTCGGCGAAGTGGTCAGTGGTGTCGATCTCGGCCTTGGACCGCACCTCGGCACCGAAGCCCAGACCGCGCTTGCCGACCCGGTCGGAGACGATCTTCTCCAGCCCGGCGAACGCGCCCGCCACGATGAACAGCACGTTGGTGGTGTCGATCTGGATGAACTCCTGGTGCGGGTGCTTGCGCCCACCCTGCGGCGGCACCGAGGCCTGGGTGCCCTCGAGGATCTTGAGCAGCGCCTGCTGCACACCTTCACCGGACACGTCGCGGGTGATCGACGGGTTCTCGCTCTTGCGGGCGATCTTGTCGACCTCGTCGATGTAGATGATGCCCGTCTCGGCGCGCTTCACGTCGTAGTCGGCGGCCTGGATCAGCTTGAGCAGAATGTTCTCGACGTCCTCGCCGACATAGCCGGCCTCCGTCAAAGCGGTGGCGTCAGCAATCGCGAACGGGACATTGAGCATCTTGGCCAACGTCTGCGCGAGATACGTCTTGCCGCAGCCCGTCGGGCCGAGCATCAGGATGTTGGACTTGGACAACTCGACCGGCTCGGCGCGGGTGTCGCGCATCTTCTCGCCGGCCTGGATGCGCTTGTAGTGGTTGTAGACGGCGACTGCCAGGGTGCGCTTCGCGGTGTCCTGACCAATTACGTAGCCCTCGAGGAAATCGCGGATTTCGGCCGGTTTAGGAAGCTCGTCAAGCTTGACGTCGTCTGCGTCGGCAAGTTCCTCTTCGATGATCTCGTTGCACAGATCAATGCATTCATCGCAGATATAGACGCCTGGGCCCGCAATGAGCTTATTAACCTGCTTTTGACTCTTCCCGCAGAACGAGCACTTCAGCAGGTCACCGCCGTCTCCAATGCGCGCCATGGTGGTGGGGTCCTACTTTCCTGTTTGCAGTCGGTAAACAGTTCGCCAGTGGGTCACTCAGGTGTTGGTCCCGACGCTACCCGCTTGTTCCGGCGCGGTGCGACCGATAAAGCCGAATCGCGTCGGTGGTATTTATCTGTGTTCCGCAGAACATATCGTCTGACTCCCCCCATGACCCCGCGGACGCGCCACCGTGTCTCTGGCGTGTCGCCCCCGTTATCGGACCGAGAGGGCAGTCCTGCACGGCCGTAGAGTTGCGCCGTGGTATTCGCTTTGCCCCACGATACCGTGCTGATCAGTGACGGCGGCCTGGCAACCGAGCTCGAGGCCCGCGGCCACGACCTGTCCGACGACCTGTGGTCGGCCCGGCTGCTCGTCGATGCGCCCGAGGAGATCGCCGCAGTACACGCCGCGTTTTTCCGCGCCGGGGCGGTCTTCGCCACCACCGCGAGCTATCAGGCTTCCTTCGACGGTTTCGCGGACCGCGGAATCGGACGCGACGACGGCGCTCGGCTCTTGCGATGCAGCGTCGAGCTGGCCAAGACTGCGCGCGACGAGGTGGGCGTTGTGGGGTGGGTGGCCGCGTCCGTCGGGCCGTACGGCGCTGCGCTGGCCAACGGCGAGGAGTACGTCGGTCGCTATGGGTTATCGGTGCAACAGTTGAGGGACTGGCACCGCCCGCGGCTCGAGGTGCTGGTCGACGCCAGGCCCGACGTATTGGCGGTCGAGACCATCCCCGACATCGACGAGGCCGAGGCGCTGGTCGCGCTGGTGCACGAGTTCGGGGTCCCGGCCTGGCTGTCCTACACCATCGCCGGGACGTCGACGCGCGCCGGGCAGCCGCTGGCCGACGCTTTCACGGTGGCCGCCGACGTGCCGGAAGTCGTTGCGGTGGGCGTGAATTGCTGCGCACCCGAAGACGTCGAGCATTCGGTCCGGGTGGCGCGGGAGGTGACCGGCAAGCCGGTCGTCGTCTACCCCAACAGTGGCGAGGAATGGGACGGCGACCGCCGGACATGGGTCGGACGGTCGCATTGGTCTGCCGAACTCGCGCCGCGATGGGTCGCCGCGGGAGCACGCATCATCGGCGGATGCTGCCGGGTACGGCCCGCGGATATCGCCGCGCTCGCGTTGACTCTGCGCTGAGGGCTTCGCGCTCTCGCACTTCTGCGCCGTAGACGCAGAGCCGACGAAGAAAGTTAGGCCGTCTGAGCGGAGAGCTTGCGGTACTCCAGCACCGTGTCGATGATGCCGTAGTCCTTGGCCTCGGCAGCCGTGAGGATCTTGTCGCGATCGGTGTCCTTGCGGATGACCGCGGCGTCCTTGCCGGTGTGGTGGGCCAGGGTGGTCTCCATCAGGGTCCGCATCCGCTCCACCTCGGCGGCCTGGATCTCGAGGTCGGAGAACTGGCCCTGGATGACACCCGACAGGGCGGGCTGGTGGATCAGCACCCGCGCGTTGGGCAGCGCGAGCCGCTTGCCCGGAGAACCGGCGGCCAGCAGCACCGCGGCAGCCGACGCGGCCTGCCCCAGGCACACCGTCTGGATGTCGGCCCGCACGTACTGCATGGTGTCGTAGATCGCCATCAGCGAGGTGAACGAGCCGCCGGGCGAGTTGATGTACATGGTGATGTCGCGGTCGGGATCCAGCGACTCCAGCACCAGCAGCTGCGCCATGATGTCGTTCGCCGACGCGTCGTCGACCTGCACACCGAGGAAGATGATGCGTTCCTCGAAGAGCTTGTTGTACGGATTGGACTCCTTGACGCCGAAGCTCGAGTGCTCGATGAACGACGGCAGGATGTAGCGCGCCTGCGGCTGCATACGGGGATCGGTGTAATCGGTCATGATGGCGAAACTCCGTTGATGTGAGCGCTGGTGATGATGTGGTCGACGAACCCGTAGTCGAGGGCTTCGGCCGCGGTGAACCAGCGGTCGCGGTCGGAGTCGGTCTCGATGCGTTCCAGCGTCTGGCCGGTGAACTCGGCGTTGAGCCGGAACATCTCCTTCTTGATGACGGCGAACTGCTCGGCCTGGATCGCGATGTCCGCGGCGCTGCCGGTGACGCCGCCGAGCGGCTGGTGCATCAGGATCCGCGCGTGGGGCAGGGCGTAGCGCTTGCCCTTGGTGCCGGCGGCGAGCAGGAACTGGCCCATCGACGCCGCCATACCCATGGCGTAGGTGGCGATGTCACACGGCGCGAGCACCATGGTGTCGTAGATCGCCATGCCCGCGCTGATCGAGCCACCCGGCGAGTTGATGTAGAGGTTGATGTCCTTGGTGGGGTCCTCGGCGGCCAGCAGCAGAATCTGCGCGCACAGCCGATTGGCGATGTCGTCGTCGACCTGTGAGCCAAGGAAAATGATCCGCTCGGACAGCAGCCGCTCATACACAGAGTCGACAAGGTTGAGGCCCTGCGAGGCGCCACGCATGTCAGTCACGACTGGATACCTGCTTTCTCTTATAAGTCTGCGGACTTCAACGTGCGAGTGTCCGTCTTCAAATGACACTAACCAACCTGCACCGTCGCGCACTCCCTAGACAGCGCCCGTTCGCTCTCAGCGTCACTTGGCGTCGGCGGTTGCCTCTTCAGCCGGGGTTTCGGCCTGCTGCTCGGTGGACGGGCCGAAGAACTCCGTGGTGTCGATCACGTTGCCGTCGCTGTCGGTGACGGTGGCGCCGTGCACCACCGCGGCCACCGTGAGGCCCCGCCGGACGTCGGCGAACATCGCCGGCAGCTGGTTGTTCTCCTGCAGGTAGCCCAGCAGCTGCTGCGGCTCCAACCCGTACTGGCGCGACATCAGCACGAGCCGCTCGCTGAGGTCGTTCTGCCCGACCTGGATGTCGAGCTTGTCGGCGACGGCATCCATCAACAGCTGGGTCTTGACGGCCTTCTCG
>DATFCF010000827.1:0-7457 GCA_035253445.1 Mycobacterium sp. | reverse complement strand
TTCCGATCGTGTGGCCGATCCTGTACGCAGATATCGCTCTCGTGTCGGCATCGACGATCGATCGTCTTCGAGACCGGAGACCGGAGCAGGTCCGCGCGTACTCAGCCGTGCTCACCGCCAACCTGGTCATGAACGCCAGTTGGACCTGGTTGTTTTTCACCCGTCGACAGCTGGGTGCGTCGGCGGTCACGGCGGCGGCGTTGACCGTGACCGGCGCCGACCTCACTCGACGTGCAATCGGCGCCGGCGGTCCGTCGGCAGCAGTGCTTGGTCTCTATCCGTTGTGGTGTGCGTTCGCGACGGTGCTTTCTGCCCGAATTTGGCAGTTGAACCGCTGACCGAGGAGCTCACACATGGCGAAGCAGACGAAGGCGGATCAGGACGAAGGAGAACGCCAGCGATTCGCTGATCGCGTTCTGCTCCTCTTTGAAGACGCGATCTATTGGGCGGTCGCGGTCGTGCTCGTAGCCGGATCGGGAGCTCTGCTCGTCGCGCAGTTCAACACCATGTTGCGCCTGCGCGAAGCGCCGGCGAAGACCGTCATGCTGGAGATATTGGACGGACTGCTGTTGATTTTCATCTTCGTGGAGTTGCTGTACGCCGTGCGGTCTTGTCTTCGGTCGCACGAGATCGTCGCGGAGCCGTTCCTCATCGTCGGCATCCTGGCCGGCATCAAGGAGATTGTCGTGCTGTCGGTGGAGGCTGCCACGCTGCTGGACAAGGGTGCACCGTTCGCGCGTGCCGTCGTGGAAATCGGCGTGTTGGCCGGTGTGGTCCTGGTGCTTGCCCTCGCCGCATTTGTCTTGCGCGAGCGCCGCCGCGATACCGACGACGCGGGCGAAGACGCCGCCCAGGAACAAGGGCCGAGCTCTGGTTAATCCCGCCACCCTTAGGGCCTTCACCTGCAATTATGTGTGAGGGGGAAAGGGGTGCTTGATGGCCCGGACATCCACTGCACACGTCCTCGCAGCGCTCGTGGTGACGTTGGACTCGCTATTGCGGTACCTGACGAATAGGAACGTGATCGGTGGTGGGATGCCGACATTGACCGGGCCGTCGTTCGTCGACGAGTCGAACATCGAATACGTTGTCGACCTTGCCGAGGCGGCAACCCGCTGACGGCCGTGACCACTCCCTCGGCGTCCGATGTCCTAGTCTTTCTCACCGGCGATGTGATGACCGGCCGGGCGATCGATCAGATACTGCCCCATCCCGGAAAGCCGACCTTGCGCGAATCCGTTGTGTCGGACGCCCGAACCTACATTCAGCTCGCCGAGCAGACGAACGGCCGCATCCCGTTTCCCGTCGACTTCGCGTGGCCGTGGGGACAGGCGCTGCCGTTACTCGACGACGTCGCGCCTGATGTTCGCGTGATCAATCTGGAAACCAGCGTTACGGCCCGCGGTGAGTTCGCGCCCCGCAAGGGGGTGCACTACCGGATGCATCCGGACAACATCGGTTGCCTCGCCGCCATCCGGCCCGATGTCTGCGCGCTGGCCAACAACCACATCCTCGACTTCGGGTATGCGGGTCTTTCCGACACGTTGCGCACACTCACCGAGTCCGGGATTGCTTGTGCAGGTGCAGGGTTGAACGCGGGGCAGGCGCATCGTCCAGCGGTGGTGACCCTGCCCGATGGTGCGCGGATACTGATCGCGTCATGCGGTATGGGTTCGAGCGGAATTCCGCGTGGGTGGGAGGCAACAGGCCGCCGGCCCGGTGTGGCCGTCGCCGATCCATCCGATCGCAGCGCAGTCGAGGTCGCCCGGCGCGTGTGTACCGACAAGCGGGCCGGCGACGTGGCAATCGTCTCCGTGCATTGGGGCTCGAACTGGGGCTACGATGTGGAATCCGGTCAAATTCGCTTCGCGCACAAGCTGATTGATGAGGGGGTCGACGTCGTTCACGGCCATTCATCGCATCATCCGCGGCCAATCGAGGTGTATCGCGGGAAGCTGATCCTGTACGGGTGCGGGGACACGATCGACGACTACGAGGGAATCGGAACCTACGAATCGTTTCGGCATGAGCTGCGGCTGCTGTACTTCGCGTCGATCGAGCGCGCGACGGGCAGTCTTACCGCACTTCGGATGTGGCCGATGCGGATGCGACGGATGCGGCTCGAAGGCGTGCCGGACGACGACGCCGAATGGTTACGTGCGACGGTCGAGCAGATGAGCAGCCGGTTCGGGACACGCATCAATACGACGGCGGCAGGCGTCTTGACGGTTGGTGCTCCGTGATGGCGGGTTCGGGACAACACGGGCATTCCTCCTAGTCGGGCGCAACACCTGAGGGGGTTCACCGCGGGTAGGTCAAAGCGCTGTGCAAAGATGCGCAAGTGACCAAGGAACCGGCGCATTTCACGACTGAGGGTGGCGGTTTCATGCCGACGCCGTTTGCTCAGAGTCATTGGGGCGACGATCATCTCAACGGCCCCGCCGTTGTGGGTCTGGCTGCGCGAATGCTCGAAAGTCATTGCGGATCGCCCGACTTCATGCCGGCTCGCTTCACTGCAGACCTTTTCCGTGCGGCGCGTGGTGTGCTGACGACGATCGACGTGCGGGTGGTACGTGACGGCCGGCGGGTTCACAGCGCGGAATGCGATGTCGTGCAAGACGGCCGTGCCGTGGCGCGCGCGACGCTGGTGCAATACCGTCGTTCGGCCGCGCCGCCCGGCCGGCAGTGGACGGCACCGGTGTCGTTCCCGGAAGCGCCCGCGCCCGATGGCACGGTGATGCCGTATATCGGGAGCGACGACGCCGGTTGGACGCGCTCACCTGCGGCGCACCAGAATGACTCTCGCAAGCGCTTTTACAACGATGGAATCAACGTCGTTGCGGGGGAGAAGAACTCGCCGTTGGTGAGGGCGGTGATGATCGGAGAGGCCACCAGTCTGGTGACGAACCTCGGCACCGACGGCATCGGCTACATCAACGGCGATCTCACGGTGGCGTTGTCGCGGTTGCCGCTCGACGACTGGATCGGCATCCAGGGCGACTCGCACTGGGCGTCAGATGGAATCGCCGTCGGCACCGCGACACTGTTCGACCATCAAGGCGCATTCGGATCCGGCGTGGTTACCGCGGTTGCCAATCCTGCGGCGCAGATCGACTTCACGAAGGAGCCATTTCTCAAGGGCGGCATCAACTACGAGTAGTGCTGCCAATCGCTTGAGTCGCAGGCTCGGCATGGGACAGTTGCCCGCCTCCAAGCGACAACTCGGCGACTGACATCCGGCCGGCCTGGCCGTCGCTCGGAAGTCGCTGTGAGGCGGTCACTTTCGCACTTGCCCCGCGCCGGTGCGCATGAGGCAAATGCGACTTGGCGGATCATCCAGAGAGATGCGTCGGCGGGCACGGTGGCGAGTGCGCAGCGACGCGAGGTCGAGAGCGAGGCCGTCGTCGAACGGGGTGGCAAGAACCCCCAAAAACCGTGGGACAAACCCCTACTCACGCGATCACCTCGGTTCGTCGATCGTGTTCACGACATGTTCGGCGATCGCGAGCGCTGACGTGGCCGCCGGTGACGGCGCGTTGCGAATCAGGACGATGCGGTCGCGGATGCTGATCCGGAAGTCGTCGACCAGCCCGCCATCGGGGTCCAGCGCCTGAGCACGGATGCCGGCGCGGCCCGGCACAACGTCGTTGTCGGCTAGCTCGGGCACGTACGCGCGAGCCGCTGCGACGAACCGCCGCTTGCTCAATGAGCCGTACATCTCCCGGATGCCGGTCCGCCAGTGCTTGCGGGCGAAGCGCCAGAACGCAGGCGTGCGGGCGACTCCGGCCAGATCTGGAACGGATACGGTGCGCCAGTCGTAGCCTTCGCGGGCCAGCGCGAGCACCGCGTTGGGCCCGATGAGTACCTCACCGTCCACGCGTGGAGTGACGTGCACGCCGAGGAACGGGTAGCGCGGATCAGGCACGGGATACACCAGGCCGTTGACGAGGTTGCGCCGCTCAGGCTTCAACGCGTAGTACTCGCCGCGGAACGGCATGATCACCGGGTCGGGGCCGTCACCGGCCAGCTCGGCCAGCCGATCGCTTTGCAGCCCGCCGCAGGCGACGACGTGGTCAAAGGCGCTCTCGGCGGTGCCGTCCTCGGTGCGCACCGTGATCAGCACCTCGGGTCCGGCGGATCGCAGGCCGACGACCTCGTGTCCGAGCAGGATCTTCGCCCCTGCGGCGCCGGCGTCGGCGGCGAGTGCCTGCGTCACCTCCGCGAAGTCGACGATCGACGTGGACGGTGAATGAAGCGCCGCGACGCCGCGCACATGCGGCTCGAGGTCGCGCAACTCTTCGGGACCGATGATGCGCACATCGGGGACACCGTTGGCGAGCGCTCTTTTCTCGATGTCGGCCAGACGGGCTCGTTCGACGTCGTCGAGCGCGACAAGGACCTTGCCGCAGGCGATTCGGCGGATTCCGCGTTCGGTGCAGAACGCCTCCAGAAGACTGACACCGCGGCGGCAGAGCACGGCTTTGACCGAGCCGGGCTGGTAGTAGAGGCCCGCGTGGACCACCCCGCTGTTGCGCCCGGTCTGATGCGACGCGAGCCGGTCCTCCTTCTCGAACAACGTCACTTCGGCGTCCGGCCTGCGCCGCAGAATCTCGCGGGCGACGGCGACGCCGATGATGCCGCCCCCGACGACGGCGACTCGGTCGGTCATCGGCCACCCCGGACCGGCGCGTAGTCGGCGAACACGTGGGCCAGGTCGGCGCCGAGGGCTGGCGGCGCGTCGCGGCGCGGTTCACCGCCATCGGACAACTGCAGCGGCGGGGCCGGGACGTCGAGATCACCCAGCGTGGGATGAGCAAGGGTCAACACCATCGATGTGCGGACCTGTACCCCGTCGTAAAGCTCAGGAACGGTCCGAATTCTGCCTGCGGGCACCCCTGCATCATCCATTGCGATAAGAACTTCGGCCGCGAGACGGTCGGAAAGCAGTGCGTCGATCTCCTTCTCCAAGGCATCGGCACAGGCGACGCGTTGCCGACGGCGATGACGAGACATCAGGCTCGGTTAGCGACGTTACGATCTGGTATGTGACCAGCACACCGGCAGAGGCGCAGCGTCTGCGCGACCTCAAGCTGTTGCGTCGCGTCCGCGACAGGATGGATCGGGAGTACGCGCAGCCGCTGGACGTCGAAGCGCTCGCACGCGGCGTGAACATGTCGGCCGGACACCTATCCCGCCAGTTCAAGCTCGCCTACGGCGAGTCGCCGTATTCCTACCTGATGACGCGGCGCATCGAGCGCGCGATGGCGCTGCTGCGTCTTGGCGACATGTCCGTCACCGAGGTCTGCTTCGCCGTCGGCTGCCAATCGCTGGGCACCTTCAGCACTCGCTTCACCGAGCTGGTCGGAATGCCGCCCAGCGCCTATCGGGAACAGACTGTGCGCGTGACGGAGGGCATGCCGCCTTGTATCGCGAAGCAGGTGAGCAGACCGATCAGGAATCGAGAAGCACCAGTCACGGCGCTGCACCTAGCGTGATCGCCATGGACATCACCATTCACTCGAGCTTCCTCCCGCACGACGACCCGGAAGAGTCCCTGGTGTTCTACCGCGACATCTTGGGCTTTGAGGTCCGGCTCGACGTCGGACAGGGCAAGATGCGATGGGTCACGATTGGCCCTCCCGATCAGCCCGACACCTCAATCGTGTTGTACCCGCCCACTGCCACTCCCGGTATCACCGACGACGAGCGCCGCACCATCGCCGAGATGATGGCCAAGGGCACCTTCGGAACGCTCCTTCTGGCGACCAAAGATCTCGATGGGATCTTCGAGCAGCTGCAGGCCGGATCGGCTGACGTGGTTCAGGAGCCGACCGAGCAACCGTACGGCGTTCGTGACTGTGCACTGCGCGATCCCGCCGGCAACATGGTTCGGATCCAGGAGTTGCGCTGACTTACCGTCTGCGCTTGTCCTTTCTGTCTTCGTCACTCACGGTCGGCGAGCTAGGGTTGTCGTCGTGTCCAAACGAGAAGACGGGCGGCTTGACGACGAACTTCGTCCCGTGGTCATCACCCGTGGCTTTACCGACCACCCGGCGGGTTCAGTACTGATCGAATTTGGCCACACCAAGGTGATGTGCACCGCCAGTGTCACTGAGGGCGTGCCGCGCTGGCGCAAAGGCTCGGGATTGGGATGGCTCACCGCGGAGTACGCGATGTTGCCGTCGGCTACGCACACCCGCTCTGATCGCGAATCGGTGAAAGGTCGGGTCAGTGGGCGCACCCAGGAGATCAGCCGGCTGGTGGGGCGATCGTTGCGGGCGTGCATCGACCTAAGGGCGCTGGGAGAGAACACCATCGCCGTCGACTGCGATGTGCTGCAGGCTGACGGTGGTACCCGCACCGCCGCGATCACCGGCGCCTACGTAGCGCTGGCCGACGCGGTGACCTACCTTTCGGCCTTCGGCAAGCTGTCGGATCCCAGACCGCTGTCGTGTGCCATCGCGGCGGTCAGCGTCGGAGTGGTCGACGGCCGGATTCGGGTCGATCTGCCCTACGAGGAGGACGCGCGCGCCGAGGTCGACATGAACGTCGTCGCGACCGACACCGGGACCTTGGTGGAGGTCCAGGGAACCGGGGAGGGCGCGACGTTTCCGCGCTCGACTCTGGACAAGATGCTCGACATGGCGCTGGGCGCCTGCGACAAGTTGTTCGCCGCTCAGCTTGAGGCCTTGGAGCAGCCCTACCCGGGCGCGCTGCCGGAGGGGCCGCCACCGCCGAAGGCGTTCGGCGCCTGACCCGCCTACTGGTCGCCAGTCGCAACGCCAAGAAACTGGCCGAGTTGCGGCGGGTGCTCGACGGCGCGGGCTTGTCGGGGTTGACGCTGGTATCCCTGGACGATGTGCCGCCGTTCGACGAAGCGCCGGAAACGGGCGCCACCTTCGAGGACAACGCGCTGGCCAAGGCGCGCGATGGGTTTGCCGCGACGGGCTTGGCGACGGTAGCCGACGACTCCGGTTTGCAGGTGGCCGCTTTGAACGGCATGCCGGGCGTGCTGTCGGCACGCTGGTCGGGTCGCCACGGTGACGACTCCGGCAACACGTCGCTGCTGTTGGCGCAGTTGCGCGATGTGCCCGACTCGCGTCGCGGTGCCGCGTTCGTGTCAGCGTGCGCGCTGGTTTCTGGTTTGGGGGAGCTCGTCGTGCGTGGGGAGTGGCCGGGTGCGATTGCCCGGGAAGCTCGCGGCGACGGTGGGTTCGGTTATGACCCGATCTTCATCCCGGACGGATACGACTGCACGGCGGCGCAGCTGACTCCTTCGGAGAAGGATGCGATCTCGCATCGGGGGCGGGCACTGGCGCAGTTGGTGCCGTCGTTGCGGGCCTTGGCCAGCTCTTCGGACCCGTAGATCACATCCGTCACACTGGCCCCTGGCGGAGACGGGTGTCGGTTTGCCCGCCTCCGCGCGACAACGTGTCAGATTGCGGGGACCCCGCCGA
>DATFCF010000826.1:0-2271 GCA_035253445.1 Mycobacterium sp. | reverse complement strand
GGGCATGAACCCGCTGGGTTGAACGCTCCGACGAGCATTGGCGGACGGGGGAAGTGACGCGAAGCCCGCATGAGCGTCCTTGATCCGTGAGTCTTTCGGCGCAATCCCGGTCCTTGTGGTCCGGGATCGCCGATCTGGTTGTGTCGGACCGTGGGGTTAGTGTCTTCGGTCGTGGCGGGGAGGGTGGTGAAGCGGGCGTTCAGGTACCGTTTCTATCCGACTGCGGTGCAGGCGGATCAGCTAGCTCGAACTTTCGGCTGCACTCGATATGTCTACAATCGGGCGCTGGCCGAGCGGTCGCAGGCCTGGTCGCAGGAGGGGCGGCGGGTGAGCTACGCGGATACCTCGACGATGCTCACCGGATGGAAGCGGGAGGCGGAGACCGCGTGGTTGTCGGAGCCGTCGAAGGGACCGTTGCAGGAGTCGCTGCGACAGTTGCAGGGCGCCTTCGACAAGTTCTGGCGCAAACAATCCGGCTACCCGAAATTCAAGAGGAAAGGGCGGTCGAAGTCGGCGACCTACTTCTCGAACTGCTTCACCTACCGCGGCGGGCAGATCCGGTTGGCCAAGCAGTCCGAACCGCTGGACATTCGGTGGTCCCGGCCGCTCCCGGAGGGGGCGACACCGTCGCAGGTGACGGTGTCCCGTAACGCTCGCGGCCAGTATCACATCTCGATCCTCGTCGAGGACACGATTCCCGAACTCGATCGGACTGATCGGGTGGTCGGGCTCGACGCCGGGATCACGAGCCTCTACACCCTGTCGACGGGGGAGAAGATTCCCAACCCGCGTCACGAGCGCAGGGACCGTGAGCGGTTGGCGAAGGCGCAGCGGGTGCTCGCCAGGAAGCAGAAGGGATCCCGTAACCGGGCCAAGGCCCGGCTGACGGTCGCGAAAATTCATGGCCGGATCGCGGATCGGCGCCGCGATTATCTGCACACACTTTCCACTCGGCTGGTGCGCGAAAATCAAGTGATCGCCATCGAGGATCTGAGTGTGCGGAACATGGTGAAGAATCGGTCGTTGTCGCGGCCGATCTCGGATGCGGGGTGGTCCGAGTTCCGGTCGATGCTCGAGTACAAGGCCGACTGGTACGGGCGGCGGGTGGTGGCGATCGACCGGTTTCATCCGTCGTCGAAGACCTGCTCGGTGTGCGGGGAGGTCGTCTCGGCGATGCCGTTGGAGGTGCGGAGTGGGCGTGCCGGTGCGGCGTCGTCCATGACCGCGATGTGAATGCGGCGAGGAATATTTTGGCCGTCGGACTGGCGGTGGCAGCCTGCGGAGATGGTGTGAGACCGCCCCGCACCTAAGGTGTGGGGAGGCAACTGTCGGTGAAACAGGAACCTCGAGACGCGAGTCCCGGGGGGAATCTCGGTCGTTCACGGCCGAGAGGACGTCAATTCGTATCCGATCGGTGTGCACCTGACCGGAGTGCAGATTCTGGAAAGGAAAGGCAATCGCATTATCACCAGTACAGACTATTAAGACAGTGGTGCCCTTCATCGCCAGCTGAGCAAGCCGTAGGTCAGGTGCCGCGCCCCGATCTGAGCAGGGCCGACCTTCGGAGTAGTCTGCCCTGAACCATCAACGTGACTTCAGCCCTTCCTCTTTCGGATGATTTCCGTCGAAGCCTGGGCTTTCGCCCGCTTCTCCGCCCGGCGCTCTTTCAGGGCGCGTGCGGACTGTTTCGAACTCTTGGCGGCGGATCTGTCAGCCATTGTCGCTCCATCTTCGAGAGTGGCAACCACGAACTGATCCCGACCATACCCACGAAAACGGATAAGTCCACTTCGGTATCGACGGGGTGGCATTTCGTGAGATCCCAAGAACCGCAGTAATGCTCACGAACTTGCTTATTCCCTGCCGATGGCTATGGTGCATGCAGGCATCAACGCCATCTACCGGAGGACTGAAATGTGAATGCAGCTACCGATCGTCAATGGGCGGTTCGTGACGCTGTTCTGCGTTGGCTTCTCGCGAAGGCCACGGAAGGATATCGGAGTCCGATTCTGGACGCCGACGCCATCGGTGAGACCGTCGGCTGGGCGCCGTCGCCCTTGACCCGCGACGAAGTGGCCGATGCGTCGAATTACCTCTACCGAGAGGGACATGTGACAGGCGTGCCGGTGATGGGCATCGGAATTCCGCGTCCGATGCTGACCGTGGCCGGACGGCGCGTCGCGAAGGCGGGAAGGTCTCTGCGCCCGGCGAATTGCCGTCATGAGGTCGACGGGGGCCATTCGGTCCTGGAAACCGGCCTCCTTCAGTAAC
>DATFCF010000825.1:0-6042 GCA_035253445.1 Mycobacterium sp. | reverse complement strand
CAGTTACCGGGCTACGGCTGGGTGTTCCCAATGGGCGGCGGTGTGTTCAACATCGGCCTGGGCTATGTCAACAGCTACAAGAACTGGCAGTCGATCAACGCGACCCAGTTCCTCGGCGAGTTCCTGCGGACGCTGCCGCCGGAGTGGGAGCTGCCGCCGATCGAAGAACTGAAGAAGAACAAGAGCGTGCGGGCGTGGCGCCTGCCGATGGGCTTCACCGCGTGGCCGCCGTGGCGGCCGGGTGTGCTGTTCACGGGTGACGCGCTGGGCGCGGGTAAGCCGGCGTCCGGCGCGGGCATCTCGAAGGCACTGGAATCCGGGCTCGCCGCGGGCGAGTGTGCGATCGCGGCGCTGCAGAACGGCGGGCCCGACGACTTCACGAACTACGCGCAGCGGATGGAAGCGGCGTGGGGCAGGGAGTACAAGCGGGGGCGCTACTTCCACAAGCTGCTGGGGCAGCCGCGGCTGGCCAATGCGGGCATCAAGCTGATCGACAACGCCCGCTTCCGCGACCGGATGCTCAAGGCGTTGTACAAGAAGGCCCAAGGCCCGCAGCACGTCGTCAAATAGGTGCCGAGCGGCCACTTATGTCACGCGACATCGCGTTTCGCGTGCGTCAAGTGGCCACTCGACCTGTCGTCCTCACCGAGTGGCCGTCAGGACACCGCCGTTGACCCCGCCGTGGACCCCGCCCGGCTTGCCGCCGCCGGTGGGCGCCACCGCTGCATCGACGAGCCAGCCGAAGTGCCATTCGCCATCGCTACCGCAATAGGACAAGCCCATGCGGGTGCCGGTGGGCACGTACTCGACCGTCTCGTTGCCGTTGCTGTCGGTGTTCACGATCGCGCAGTGACCCGGCTTGGACGCTGGACCGTTCGGGCCAATGGGCTGAGCCGAAGCGGTGGCAGCGACGCCGGTCGAGACGGCTAGAGCCGCGGCGACAGCGCCGGCCCCGAGGGTGATGCGCTGAAACATCTTGCTGGACATGTGAATTCCTCTGGTCGTGTTCGCGGCTCGGCCGATCCGAACCGCACCACAACAGTCTTCGATGCGACAGGCATCGCGAGGAATGGGGTGGACACCCGTCGTCTCGGCAGCCGCCCCGGGGACTAGGGCGCGCATCCGGATAGGGGTTTAGGTGATGCCGGCAGGCCCCTAATCCCCTATCGGCACAGGCGGCGGCATCCCGGAGGCGCAGCTGTGGGCTAGAGGTGTGTACCCCGTTCTGGTGACCCCGTCTTGCCAGCAGGCTTAGCAGCATGAACATCACACGACTTCTCGCGACAGCCGCGATGACCGCGGGCCTGGCCCTCGGCCTGGCCGCAACTGCCAATGCCGCACCGGTGAGCGACGACTTCTGGGAATGCGCCGGCGAGCATCCCGACGACATCGGGGTCTGCTGCGTTTTCTATGGCGGCGATTACGACGAACGCAGCGGGATCTGCTGGATCGAGGAGGCCACCGTCGAGGAAGCCAACACCGGCCCGAGCGTTCCGCCGAAGCACCCCGTGCTCACCCGCGTGGACCGCCTGCCGGTCTACGCACTGGGCTAGCGCTTAGAGCATGCAGGACACGCAGCCCTCGACTTCGGTTCCCTCCAAAGCCATTTGGCGTAGCCGGATGTAGTACAAAGTCTTGATTCCCTTGCGCCACGCGTAGATCTGCGCCTTGTTGACGTCACGCGTGGTCGCCGTGTCCTTGAAGAACAGCGTCAAGCTCAGGCCCTGATCCACGTGCTGTGTCGCCGCGGCATACGTGTCGATGATCTTCTCGTAGCCGATTTCGTAGGCATCCTCGTAGTACTCGAGGTTGTCGTTGGTCAGATACGGCGCCGGATAGTAGACCCGCCCGATCTTGCCTTCCTTGCGGATCTCGATCTTGCTCGCGACCGGGTGGATCGAGCTCGTCGAGTGGTTGATGTAGGAGATCGAACCCGTCGGCGGGACGGCCTGCAGGTTCTGGTTGTAGATGCCGTGCTTCTGCACAGACTCCTTCAACCGCGACCAATCCTCTTGCGCCGGAATACGAATATCGGCATCGGCGAACAGCTGCCGCACCTTGTCGGTCTTCGGTTCCCACACCTGCTCGGTGTACTTGTCGAAGAACTCCCCCGATGCATACTTCGACTTCTCGAAGCCCTTGAACTGCGTACCGCGCTCGATCGCGATCTTGTTCGACGCCCGCAGCGCGTGATACAGCACCGTGTAGAAGTAGATGTTGGTGAAGTCCACACCCTCTTCGGAGCCGTAGAAAATCCGCTCCCGCGCCAAGTAGCCGTGCAGGTTCATCTGCCCCAGCCCGATCGCGTGGGAGTCGTTGTTGCCCTGTTCGATCGACGGCACCGACCAGATGTGCGTCTGATCGGATACGGCTGTCAGCCCCCGGATCGCCACCTCGATGGTCTGCGCGAAGTCAGGCGAATCCATCGTCTTGGCGATGTTCAGCGAACCGAGGTTGCACGAGATGTCCTTGCCCACTTGGGCATAGGTCAGGTCCTCGTTGAACACCGACGGCGTCGACACCTGCAGGATCTCCGAGCACAGGTTGCTGTGCGTGATCTTGCCCTCGATCGGGTTGGCCCGGTTCACCGTGTCCTCGTACATGATGTACGGGTAGCCGGACTCGAACTGTAGCTCGGCCAGCGTCTGGAAGAACTCGCGCGCCTTGATCTTCGTCTTGCGGATCCGCGCGTCGTCGACCATCTCGTAGTACTTCTCGGTCACCGACATGTCGGCGAACGGCACACCGTAGACGCGCTCGACGTCATACGGCGAGAACAGGTACATGTCCTCGTTCTTCTTGGCCAGCTCGAACGTGATGTCGGGGATCACCACACCCAGCGAAAGCGTCTTGATGCGAATCTTTTCGTCCGCGTTCTCCCGCTTGGTGTCCAGGAATCGGTAGATATCCGGGTGGTGCGCGTGCAGATACACCGCGCCCGCACCTTGGCGCGCCCCGAGCTGGTTGGCGTACGAGAACGAATCCTCCAGCAGTTTCATGATCGGGATGACGCCCGAGCTCTGGTTCTCGATGTTCTTGATCGGCGCACCGTGTTCACGAATGTTGCTCAGCAGCAACGCAACCCCGCCGCCGCGCTTGGACAGCTGCAGCGCCGAGTTGATGGACCGGCCGATCGACTCCATATTGTCTTCGATACGCAAGAGGAAGCAATTGTGCACAACCGTGCCACGAATCGTGTACGTATGTGTGCCCTCGACATGAAGGTTGTACACGTTCGTTGGGATTTCCTGCGTACGCACCATTTCACGGATTCCGTACACATGGCGCCCGTGCACGACTTGGTATGTCTTGCGCGAAGTTCCCTTCTGCCCCGCGTAGTTGTGTAGGTTCTTGCCGACGTCGAAGATGAAGTCCTCGTTGGCGCCGGGCAGCCCAGGCACGAACACCTGGCCCGTGATGTTGCCGGATTGGTTGGTGTACTGGCGAACTCGGGACATGATCCCGACCCGGCGCAGGAGGAGCTGCACCTGGTCGATGAGTTCCGGGTTGACCAGGTCAAGCACCATCCCGCCGGTCGTCGAGCACCCGTCCCCACGGAACAACCCGGCCAACAGGCCACGCTGAAATTCTTCGTCGGCTGTCAGGACCTCGTGGGACAGGCGCTTGAGGTGGTATCCCGTGCCAACCATCGACAGGAAGAGCGTAGCCACGACCTTGCTGTTGCACACCATCCGCACCGATTGGTCCGTGACGCTCTGGTGCACGACGAGGTCGGCCGCGAACACTCTCTTGAATGCCGCCGCCAACTCTTGCTGGAACTCGAGTTCGTGTGCGCCGAGCGTGAAGTGAATACCATTTGGCAACGTCGCGCCGTCCGTCCCCGACCGCTTGGAGACGTGGCCCTCGGCGACGTACCAGCCCAGGATCAGGCCGAGATCGAATGACTCCTCGACGTAGCGGTTCACCGATACGAAACGCATGTGGTGGCGCTGCTTGTTGTGATGCTTCTTGTCGCAGTTCACCTTGCGGAGAAGTCCGTCGACTTCTTCGTACTCGCCCGAGCCGACGTAGTCCATCAAGTCGTAGACACGTCGCTCGCGTCCCTCCAGCGGTGCTGCCGTCACGACGAAGTCCGCGGGTTCGATGTCTTTGGCAGCGAGCCATACAAATCCATTGAACGGGTCGGCACCGTCACCGTCGATGAGTGTCTGCACGTCCCGTGTAGTCCACACGAGGATCGGGTGCTCGGGAGTGCACCGGATCGGCTCCTTGTGCCCAAAGTGCGAGATCGATACCAGGGCTTGGTCGTTGGGGTTCTCGACAACTGATTCGACTACAGAGAAGGACCCGTCGTGCGAGAGCACCCGGTCACCGGCCCGCAACGTCTCGATCGCCTGCGGTCCGTCAGGAGTGTCCACCGGGGTTCCTGCCGGGAAGCACGAAACCGGCTCACCGCGCTGCTTCTTGCCCGAGTTCAAGAACGTCGGGGTGGCCGGCTGGAACCGGCCGTCGATGATCTCGTCGACGAGCTTCTCGGCCAGCGCGGTGTCCCCCGCCGCCAGCGTCAGCGCCACCATGCACACCCGGTCCTCGAATCGCTCCAGGTATCGCTTGCCGTCGAACGTCTTCAGTGTGTAGGAGGTGTAGTACTTGAACGCACCCAAAAACGTTGGGAATCGGAACTTCTTGGCGTACGCCCGATCGATCAGGCTCTTGACGAAGTTGCGCGAGTACTGATCGAGTACCTCACGCTCGTAGTAGTTCTGCTGGATGAGGTAGTCGAGCTTCTCGTCGTAGTTGTGGAAGAAGACCGTGTTCTGGTTGACGTGCTCGCGGAAGTACTGATGCGCGGCCTCGCGGTCCTTGTCGAACTGAATCTTGCCGTCGGCGTCGTACAGATTCAGCATCGCGTTGAGCGCGTGGAAGTCCGTCTCGCCGGGCAGCGCACCTGGCGCGGCGGGGGTTACAGGCTCTGCAGCTGTGACGGTTGGTGGCACGTCTGGTCCTTCCAGAAGTCGGCGAGACCCGCGCGGACGGCTTCCACGTCGTCCGGGGTCCCCATCAGTTCGAAGCGATACAGGTACGGCACGCCGCACTTACGCGATACGACGTTGCCCGCATAGGCGAACTCCGCACCGAAGTTGTTGTTGCCCGCGGCGATGACGCCGCGGATCAACGATCGATTGTGCTCGTTGTTCAAGAAGGCGATGACTTGCTTGGGGACATAACCGCCGTCGTTGATGTCCGGGGTGGCGCGCCCACCGCCGTAGGTGGGCAGCACCAGCACGTACGGCTCATCGACCTCGATGCGCCCGTGCAGCGGGATGCGGATGGCGGGCAGGCCCAGCTTCTCGACGAAGCGGTGGGTGTTTTCCGACACGCTGGAGAAATAGACGACGTTGCTCTTGGACATGTCGCAGCTTTCTCCTTCCTGCCCGTCTGGATACCCCTACGCCGTGACTGCGACCGCGCCCGAAAGCGCCTTGATCCGGTCCGGCCGGAACCCCGACCAGTGGTCGTTACCGGCCACGACGACGGGCGCCTGCAGATAACCCAGCGCCATGACGTAATCACGCGCCTCGCTGTCCAGGCTGATGTCGACCTTTTCGTAGGCGATGCCCTGCTTGTCCAGCGCCTTGTAGGTGGCGTTGCACTGCACGCATGCGGGCTTGGTGTACACGGTGACGGTCATCTGCGGTACGGCTCCTCTGCGAACTGGGGACTGGCAACTGCTCGAGTACTGCATATCGCTGAAATTCAGCGGCCCGACGACCATCAAAATTCCTGGCGTCCGGGACCTTGTCCCGGTGTGTCTGGGAACCGACACCGCCGGATTGCTGGCCTCCGGCCGACCTCCGAACCGTGGGGGTCTGTCGGTGCTCGAAACACTACACCTAGTGTCCGACATTCAGAAGGGATACCAGATGTTCTGAATGACATTTTTGAAATTCCCTGGTCGTAAGCTCTCAGCCCGCGCGTCGCGCGGCGTGTCGCACATCACATTCTGCGCGTGTCGCGATGTATGGCTAGGTCTACCACCAGGCACCGACATCTGCCGCCCCGCGAACCGTCACGGTGACG
>DATFCF010000824.1:0-24576 GCA_035253445.1 Mycobacterium sp. | reverse complement strand
CGTTCTGCACGTACACAACCTGAAAGACGTAGTTGCAGATCAAGAAGATCGCCAGATACCCGGGCAAGATGCGTGCGATGCGATGTACTGCGAAGTTCGCGGTACTCGGCATGCGAAGCGACGACCGCTGTTCGGTCAGCTTCCTGACATACGGCAGAAACAGCAGAAAGCCGCTGAGCACGTAGAAGAAGATCAGCGACAGACCGACAAGGTTTGTCTTCCATGTGGCGGCGGTGTGCGGCGAGAAATGCGCGGTCACGTGCATGACGGCGACGCCGAGGCAGGACAGCCCTCGCGCTCCATCGAGTCCGATGATGCGGGCGCGGGTGCGCACGATGCCCGACGGTGTCGGTGGCACTGGCGGCGTGGGGGTAGGCATCGGCGGAGCCGATTCGGCTGTCATTCGCTCTCCTCGAATTCGTTGGCGCCACTTTCGATTTGGTCCGACTCGCCGAAGGTCGTTACGGGCTCTTCTTCGAGCGGCTGCAGGGCCGCGATGAAGGATTCACAGCTGTTGGCCGCGGGCAGCCCCGCGAAACGCTCGGTGATCCAGCCAAACGCCATCGACACGTCGATGTCGCTGTGCCCCTTGTCAGGCTGGAACTGAATGTCGATGACGTCGCCCATCGCGCAGGCCGCGGTGAGCGCGCGATCGGTCCAGGCGCCTGGGATGAACGAATCGGTGCCGCCGTAGACAACCAGCATCGGCGCGGCGGTCGGTGCTTGCGGCAGGCTTCGCTTTCGCAGGTAATCCGAAAGCGCAGCCGTTGCCTCGGGTCCGCTGGGACGCAGGTCGTCAGGGCCGATCTGCTCGATGGCCTCGGTGCGCTCGGTCACCCGGGATCCGTCGCAGGACGACAGGACGTCCCATCTCTGCGCAACCACGCCGCGCCGGTAGTCGTCGAGGTTGAAGCCGGCGTTCTCCTTCGCAAGCGCAGCGAGAATCAGCTGCAACGATGCCTGTTGATCCTTGGACAGGGTGCCCGATGCGGCCATCTCCGCGAATCCGGTGATGTCCGTGGGAGGCGCCAGGCTGACGGAGCCGACCAATGACAGCCCACCCCCGTAGCCGGCCGCGAGTTCGTTTGCGGCCCATGCAGCTTGGCCACCCTGGGACACTCCAACCGCCAGCCACCGGTCCGAGGCGTCGGCAACCAGCCGGCGCGCCGCCCGGACCGAATCAATGACGTTGTAGCCGACTGTCGTGGCGTCGAGGTAGGGGTGGTACAGCTGGTCAAGTCCCAGCCCTTGATAATCCGGCACAGTCACCAGGTAGCCGGCTTTGACAAGCGTGGCAATCACTGTCGACGAGCCAAGCAAGGTCGGCGACAGCGAAGGTGCACACTCGGACTGGATCCCGGTCGTCGCGTGCCCGTACACCACGATCGGCCAACCACCCTCGGGAGCCGTGCCGCGCGGCACGAAAACCGTTGCGGTTACCTGGGTATGGTCGGCGGTGATGCCGGATGTCGACGTGTACTCGATACGCGCGGCCAGCGATGTCGCCGCTTGCAGCCGGCGGTCGACGGTCGGCAAGGTGGTGGCCGAGGCAAGCGCCCCGGGGACTTCCTTGGCGCCGGTGGTGTCTGGCCGCAGATCGATGCCCGATGACCCCGATATCGAAGCCGCGGGCGATTGGTGGGGCTTGCCCTGACTGCAACCAGTGGTTGTCAGGCCGATAGCGAGGAGCGGGCACATCAGTGCCACCACCAGGGGCGGTCGGATCATCTCTCCCTTTCCGCGACTGCCTCGCCGACAACGCGGCCGACTTCTCCCCTCGCGAGCAGTCTATCGGCGACCAGCGCCCGCGCGCTCACTGCCACCACGCTGAGAGCAAAGCCAAGCGCTATCGCCGCGATGACGGACCGCCATGCCGTTCCCTGGCGAGTAGCCAGGCCCGCCTCGTCCACCATCACCAATTCTGTATCCGCGGTGTCCACGGCTGCCAGCTGGCGCGACAGCTCGACCATGTTTGCGCCTACGGCGTTGGCAATCTCCTGGGTCGGTTCAGGATCTGCGCCCGTCACCACCACGTCGAGCAGCGCCGAGGTCGTCGGTGCCACCGAAATCTGTGCGGCCAGCTCCTCGGTCGTCTCGGCCAATCCCAACTGATCGATTATCCGCGAGGTGACCTGGCTGCTTTGAGCGAGCTGCTGGTACGTCTGCACCCGTGACACGGCGGTGAGTTGTCCGTAGTACGCGTCCAACGGTGTGGCGCTGCCCGGCGTGATCACGAACAGGGTGGTGCTCGCCTGGTAGACCGGCTTGGAGGTCTGCCAGCCAAGCCACCCGATGCCCGCCGACAGCGCCGTTGCGCACAGGATGACGATCCAGCCGCTCCTCACAATCCGCGCGTAGTCACGCAGGCGGGGCACACCCATGGGCGCCTTCACGTCGCACCCACGCAGACGTTTCCAAGACGTTGACCATCGAAGCGGGCACGCATCCAGGCAATCGCGGCTTGCATGTTCTGGTCATTCGTCGCTTGGACGTCTCCGACGCCCTTCATCACTTCGATGCGATCGCCTCTGGCGCACGCCGCGGCCAACGCCCTCTGGATGCCGGCGGCCGGTACCACCGGGTCCTCGGTACCGAACACCACCAGTACGGGTGCGGACCCCGGGGTGGGGTACCTGGCCGGCAGAGCCACGCCAGACAGTCGTTGTCGCAGATCCGCTGCGGCCGCGGCGTCTTGGGGGCGCAGATCCTGCGGGTCCAGCTCCGACACCACGCGCTGAGCCTTTTCCGGGTCTTTGGGAGCACAGTCGGTCAACACATCCCACTGCTGCAGTGCCAAGCCGGACCGATGCGCGTCGATATCGAACGCCGGGTCCATATTGGCCAGACTCTGCAACACCTGAACCTGCAACTGCATCTGCCGCGGGCCTGACAGGCTGCCGCTCTCGGCCGCATCGGCCAACGGAGACAAATCGGCGTACGGAGAGATCGATACCGAGCCGACGAGATCCATTCCGCCGCCGTAGATTCCGGCGCGTTCGGCGGCGGCCCACGCCGCAAGACCGCCCTCCCCGACCCCGAAAGCCGCCCAGCGGGTGCTCGTCGACGGGGCCACGCGACGCGCGGCACGCGCCGCGTCGATGAGATTGTTGCCAAGCGTCGCGGCGTCGACGACGGAATGGCCGGGCCCTGCGGAGCCGAGCCCCTGATAATCCGGGAGCGCGACGACAAACCCGCGGGACAGCAGTGTGGCCATCGCCTGCCCGTAACCCCAGAAGTCGGGGGCCAGTGATGGTGCGCACTTGGCCAGTACGCCCGTCATCTCGTGTCCGAACGCGACGATCGGCCAGCCGTCCTTGGGCGGCTCGCCCGGCGGTACGGCGACCAGGCCGGACACCTCGGTGATCGCGCCGTCGACACCGGACGTTGACCGGTAGACGACGTTGACCGCCGTCGCGTTGGCGTCCTCCAGGTTTGCGTTGGCTGCCGCCGGCCTCACCTCGACAAGCGAGCCCGGACCGTCGTCGGTCAGATTGGGTGGCGGAAGCGTTGGCGCACCAGGGAACTCGGGCGCCAGGTCGTGCGGAGGCCGCTCATAGGTGAGCGGAGCCGGTGGCGCACCCTGACTGCAGCCCACCAGCACAGCCAGTGCGCCAGATAGTGCCAGGACGGCACGCCACCGCGCGCTCAACTGACCCCGTGCCGAGACTGCGGGGACCCGCTTGCCGATCGCGCCGGCTTGCCACGCCCGTTGACCACGGTGTCCGTCAAATCGTCGCCTGCGGGCTGCGCTGCGCGCTTGTTCGCAGGTGTGCCGTTGCTTTGAGAGTCCTTGCCTGCCTCAGACCGCCCGCTCGACCCGCCCCGTCGCTGTCCGCGTTCGAACGTAACGACCGTGCCGAGCAGATCCACGTTCGCTGTCTGCAGCGTCTGCACAGAGCGGCGCACCGCGGTACCGGTCGTCTTGCGGATGCGTGCCAACAGCACGGCGCCGTCGGCCAGCGCCGCGACGATCGCGCCATCGGTGTATGAGTCCAGCGGCGGTGTGTCGACGACGACGTAGTCGAAACTGTTGGCCAGTTCGTCGAACAACCTGCCGGCGCGATCATTCGCCCACAGTTCGCCCGGACGCGGCGCGGCAGGCCCGGCCGGCAGGACGGCAATCGAGTGATGGCCGACAGCGACCTCGGGCAGCACCGACTCGACCACGGTGTGCTCTCCAACCAGCACCGTGCTCAGCCCACGCGTTGACGCACCTTCACGCATCGGCCCGTTGATCGGCAGCCGATCGGCGACGGCGGGGTTGCGCAAGTCGCCGTCCACCAGGACGACGGACCGACCTGTTTCGGCCAGCGCCACCGCCAGGTCGATCGCGACGGTTGTTCGCCCGTCAGCCTGCGACGGGCTGGTTACAGCTATCAGGCTTGGCGGCTTGTCAGCGTTTGCCGGGACAACGAACCGCAAATTCGTCCGCAGCTCGCGGAGCCGCTCGGCATACAGGCTGTCGGCACTGAGGTCGACGACATCGACCTTGGGCCGTGACGGGTCCACCGGAAGCCCACCGATCACCAGCGATCCGCTGGCCGTTTCCGCAGTCTCGCGTCCACGCAACCGCTTGTCGAGGACACCGATCAATATCGCTGCCACGATTCCAACCAGCAGGCCGCCGGCCGCACCCAAACCGACGCGCAACAACATCCCCAAACCGAGCGGCGTGGTGGGGTAATCAGCCTCGTCGACGAGGACCACCCCAGCAGCGGGACTGCCGCCCCGTCGGGACGTTTCGAGCTCACTCACCAGGCCGATCAGCTGGTCGGCTACGGCGTTGGCATATGTTTGCGCTTGGGCTGGATCAGGATCGGTCACACCGACGTTGAGAAGCACCGTCTTCGGCATGGGCACCGCAGAGATCTTTGCTCGCAGCTCTTGCGGGGAAATCGGGGCCTTGAGCTGGTCGACTGCGCGGGCCGCGACTTGCTCGCTGGTCGCCAGCCCGGCGTAGGACACCACACGCTCTTGGGAGAAGAGGTTGTTCTGGTAGGCCTCGGTGACGGTGGTTCCGCTCTGGGTAGCCACAAACAGGGTCGCGGTCGACTGATATTCGCGGGTGGTGAACTGCCAAGTGCCCCAACCGATTGCCGCGCCTAACACTGTGAGGACCACGATCACCCACCAGTACCTGGCGAAAATACGCAGGTATTCTTTGATCTCCAATGTCGTTCCCCTCGAGTATCTGCGTTGCAACGGTTGACAGATTAGCGGTCGAGAACCAATCCGAACCCATCGACGCGCTTCCGGCCAACCGGCTTGAGCTTAGCTGGTCGAGCTGAGAACATAGTCCTCGTGAACGCCCGCTGGGATCATCTCCGCAATCATATGGTATCCCTGTTGATCGTTGCTGCGATTCCGGCTGTAGTGTGGCTAGCAATCTCGTTCGGCAAGCTGTCGATGCTGGGTGTGGTAGCGCTGATCGCGCTGATCTTGGCTATCTATATCGGATTGCGACACCCGCTCTGGCTGTACTGGGGCCTGGCGTTCGTGTTGGCGGCACTTCCATTCGGATATTTTCCCGGGGTCCACGTTCCTCTTTACCTGCCGTTCGTATTCGGCTGTGTCGTGGCTTCCATCGTTCACCCAAGGCTTGCTCGATCGATGCACCCGCTCGAGTGGGCAATCATCGCCTTGATTATCACGTCCACTCTGTCCGTAATTGCTACGGGCGTTAATATCCTTGCTATAGCGGTCTTTATCAAGTGGCTGCTCGCCACTTCAGCGGTCCTTGCTTTGCTACAGTTGTCACCTGAGAATATGGCTCGTTTCGGCCGCATATTTGTCGTTGGCGCGGCACTGAACGCAATCTTCGGCATGTATCTCGTCGCATTCGACCCGAACTCGACGTCATTCCGATATTTGAGGGTTTTCGGGTACGCCGCACAATATACGTCGACCCGCTTCGCATTCACGGATGAAGGCGCGTCCCGCACCGTCCGGCTGGGCGGCACATGGGTGGATCCGAACGGCGCGGGAATCTGCATGTTGGTCGCCCTTTGCCTTTGCGTGGTCCTCTTCACGGGCTGGCAGCGGGTGGTGCTCGCATCGGTGATCACCGCGGCGCTGCTGCTGACGCTGAGCCGCGCGGGAATCTTCAGCGTGGTTGCTGGGGTGTTGTTGGTGCTGGTGTTCCACGGGATGCGATCCCGAGACCGTGTACTGCTGCTCAGCGGGTTCGGCCTCGCGGCCATCGCCGCCTTGATGGCGCCGCCCATCAGGCGACGCATATTCTCGTCCTTCAGGACCGACGACGCGGGGTCCACATCACGCCTGGAAGCCTTGCGGGACTTCCCTCACCAAATGTCAGGTAACTGGCTTTTCGGGCTGGGCTGGGGACGACAGGAATTCCGGGATGGCGAGTTTGCCTTCACGTTGAATCACGTGTCAAATGCTCCCCTGCTGACGATTTACCGCGGCGGTATTATCACAGGCCTTTGTTTCTTCGCGATCATGATCATCGGTGGCATCATGTCGTATCGCGCGATACGCTCGGACCGGTTGCCATGGGCAATATACGGCGGTGTGTTCATTGGCTTCTGCGTTGTCGCTCTGCAGCTGGATCACCCGGTCGTGGGGATTCCGCAGGCCACGCTGAAGTTCTCGATTCTTCTAGCCTTTCTGGTTTACGTCGATCGCGCGCGAACCGAAGAATTACGACGACACGCCTATCCACAGAGCGAAGAAGAGTCCCCGGCTTTGGCACACTGAGTGCGCACTGACGCGCCGAGAATGCGTCAGCTCCAATAACGCCGGAGGTTACTCGTGCGCGCTCGCAATAAGCGGCTTCGTCGTGCCACCACAATTGCTGTGGCAATTTTTTGCGGAGTGGTTTGCGCGGTTGCGATCGCGATTGTGCTTCCGCCCGGTGCACCCCGACGGGTTACGGTCGCCGAAAGCGCAAGCATCAATCCATTGCCGACCACAATCGGCTTTGCCGACTCCGATATTTACGGCCTGTCCCCGGCCGATGTGGAGCGGACCCTCGGGCTCATCGGCAGCAGCAATGCGCGGACAATCCGATTGATGATTCCGTGGGCCGGGGTCGAGCCGTTTCAGGGCCAGCTCGACTGGTCCATGGTTGACAAGACCATCAACGCCGCGGCGGCCCGCGGCATATCGGTCGTCGGGTTCATCAACTCGACACCGGGGTGGGCGGTGGCGCCGGGCGGGTGGGCCATCAGCGGCCGGCCCGCCTCCCCGGCGGTATACGGCGATTTCGCCGCCAAAGTCGCGACCCGATACAAGGGCAAGGTGTCGGCGTACGAAATCTGGAACGAGCCGAATTCGGCGTACTTCTACTCGCCGCAGCCGGACCCGGCCGGCTACACGGACCTGCTCAAGGCCGCATACCCCAAGATCAAGGCGGTCGACTCGTCCGTCACCGTCATCGGTGCAGTCGTCGGCGCGGTGATCGACTGGGGAAACTTCGCCATGGACCCGGTGAGGTTTGTCAACGGGATGTACGCCGCAGGCGCCAAGAACTTCTTCGACGCCCTGTCGTTTCACCCATATCACTACTACCTGAAATTCTCCGAGGGCGTCCCGCACGCGAATTCACCGGTGAATCAGCTGATGGCGATGCGCCAGTCGATGATCGCCAACGGCGATTCAGCCAAGAAGATCTGGAACACCGAGTACGGCCAGCCGACGTCCGTCAGTGACGAGGTCAGCCAGACGGCGTTCCTCAAGGACATGTACACCAAATGGCAGGAGATGCCCTACGCCGGGCCGCTGTACTTCTACACCACGCGGGACCGCAACACCGGCAGCACCAATCCGGACGACACCTTCGGGGTCTTCAGGTCGGACTGGACGCCCAAGCAGGCCCAGCAGGACCTGCAGGCTGCGATAGCGGCCGGTCCAGCGAAATCGCCTGAGTTCCAACGGTTTTCCCAGATCACTGATCCGGCTCACGGCAGCGTTTTGAGCCCGGTGTTTCGGGCAACACCGACGATGTGGGCGCAGATCCGGACGGTCAACACGCTGTTCGAATCGCCCAACGGGATCTTCTCCTCACCCAAACCCGTGGCGGACTTCGCGGTGGCCAGGAATGCCACGCCCAACGCATCGTTTGCCAACGGTTGGCAGGATTTCAACGGCGCCAACGGTTTCCGGGTCTGGTGGTCGCAAGCCACGGGCGTGCATTGGGCCAGCTACGGCTTCGCGCAGGCGTGGGTGCCGCAGTTGGGCCTTGCGACAAGTGACGAGGTATACGTCGACGGCGGTAGCAGGGTGAACTTCCAGCACGGCTACATGACGTGGATGCCGTGGACGGGCTTCAAGGTCACCCTCACGTAGTGTCTGCCGCGAGGTCCTCGGCACGCAGGAGGGCCTCCACGGCACGGTGTGGCAGGCGCTGCTCCCAGCGGTTTCGGTTGATCTCGAACAGTCGATCGCCGGCGCGCACCGCCGCGTCGCGGTCGGTCAGCAAGCGCCGGCACTCGGCGATGAACGCGTCGTCGTCGTCAACCGCCGTGAGGTCGAATATCGGCCCCAGCGATCCGATCGCCTCGGTAGTCGGCACCACCGGCAGACCCATCCGGATGGCGTCGAGAAGTTTTACCCGCACTCCCCCACCGGTTTTGATTGGCGCGATCATGGCACGGCAGGTGCCGAGGAAGGCCTGCAGATCGTCGACGAACCCAAGGTCGCGCACACCGTCGGGATAGCCCGGGTCGGCCGCCCCCGGCTTCTTCGCGCCGACCACACAGAGTTCGGCGTGGGCGATGCCTGCAGCGATCCGCGGCCACAGCTTCAGCGCATGCAGGAAGGCCTCCTGGTTGGGCGGCCAGTCGCGGGTGCCCATGAAGACCAGTCGAGGCGGGCTCGCCGAGATGTCGACCTGCTCGCCCGGTGGCATGGTGATGTCGAGGAAGCGCACACCTTTCACCCCACGTGCGCGATAGAACTCCGCTTCCTCCGCGTCATAGGTACCTACCGCATCCGCTGCAAGCGCGACCCGTAGTTCGTCACGCAGCAACCGCGGTTCCTCGAATCGCCCGAGCACGCCGCGAGTCGCCCGCCACACCAGCGACTCGGTGACGTTGGTGTTGACCACCAGCTTCTTTACGCCGAAATGCTTACTGCGCAAAAATGATTCGGCCATGTAGCTGTGTTCGGCGACGAATACATCGGCGTCGCAGTGCTCGACGGCATCAACCAGTTCGTCGGTGTCGAACCGGACATGCACCAGGCTGCGCCGGCCGCGAAGTGATCTTGTGAGCAGGCTGCGCGGCTGAATCTGCGACTTGCGGACCCGGACCAGACGCAGACCTCCGCCTGCGAGATCGGCGCTGACGGTGCCTGATTCGGGCGACAAGCATATTGCCGAAACCTCGAACGAGTCAGCGGCCAGCCGCATCAGAAGCCGGGCCAGGGCGACGTCACCCGTGTGCTCCAGGACCGGGTCCTTGGACAGCACAAAGCTCACCTTCGTCATGTCTTGTCCGTCTTCGTTTTCGTCTTCGTCTTCGTCCAATACAATCCGCAGGCGAATATGACCAGCAGCACCGCGTCAGTGACGGTCGTGGAGATCGCGGCTCCGACGGCACCGGCGAACGACAGTGCGGCGACCAGCCCCAGCTTGAACGGAACCAGCCCGATGGCGGCGGTCAACCGCAGCACGTCCCGGCGCTGGGTGTAGAGGATGACCTGGAACACCGACACCACGATGCGAAGTGCAGCGAATCCCGACATGATCATCATCGCAACGGCCAACTCGGTCGGCGCGGGCGAGATGAGCAGTCCGACGCCGATCAGGAAGATCAGCGTGCCGCCGATCACGGCTATTGTCAGCGTGTTTCGTAGCGGCGGGCCTGCCGACAGGTCGCCGTCGGCCTTTCGCAGCGGCTCGTGATAGGTCATCCCGAACGACTGGCCCGCTGCGGCCACCGCCGCGGCAGCTACCCACGTCAGTGTGTAGTAGCCGACGGTCGTGCTGTTTGTCAGGGCGCCAAGCAGCAGTACGTCGCCCTGCAGGTACGCGGCCGTGCCCAGCATCTCCCCCGTCAGTGCGGCCATCAGTCGCGGTGGCCCCGGCAGCCCCGGGCGGTGCCTACCCGCTGCCACGGCGGCGAGCACGATGATCACCGCGTACGGCGTGCAGTAGGCCAGGCTCGCACCCAGCAGCGTCGGCGCCGGCATCAGGTACAGATATGCAGTCCCCATGCCGATACCGGTGAACTGCCTTGCGGTGTCCATCCGGTACACCCGATCGGGATGGCCGTCGCGCGCTGAGCGGCTCTTGACGACGTTGAGCGCGATCTCACCGCCGGCGACGGTCATCCCGAACCCGACGACGTACACCGTGCTCATCAGCGTCAGCCCAACGGCGACAAGGGCGAAAGCCACCATGAACCGTGTGACACGTTCGGCCAGGAACCGCTCCTCGGACTCACGGATGGCGCGCACGGAGAACGAATTGTCAAGCGACGGACCCACTATCGCGTTGAGCGCTACCGCCATGCCGTACATACCGTAGTCGTCGATACCCAGTTGGTGGATCAACACCAATGTCCACAGCAGGCCGAGGCCGCGGCCGCCATAGATCCAGACCAGCGCCAGAAGCGTCTTCGCGAGATTGCGCGGTGCCGCCACCGTCGCGGACTGTTCAGACACCTTGGCGCGCCACCAATTCCGACCAGACGGCGGCAAATGCCTCCGCCGTTCGGGCACCTGAACGAGCCTGACGCGTCTTCTCGGCGAACTCGCCGATCTCAGTCAGTCGTGCTCGATCGTTGATGAGCGACGTGATGGCCTCGGCAAGATCCCGCGTGACCACTTGGGGATCGGTGCTACCTGTGCGCACCACGACTGCTCCGGACTTCTCGGTCAATTCGGCGAGCGAGCCGTAATCCGTGCAGACGACGGGCGTGCGGTAAGCGGTAGCGTGAGCGACCACACCTGAGGCCGGATAGGTCTCGTCGTACCAGTGCCGTTTTCCATAGGGCACCACGATGGCCCGGACCGACTCGAAAAACCGGTCTTCGTCGGGCCCCTCGACCGCACCGACGATGTCAATGCCGTCCGCGTCGGCAAGCGATTCGGTGCCCCGGCCGGCCACCCGAATAACGATGTCATCCGGCAATGCCGCTCGGATACCGGCGATCTGGTCGAAGCCCTTGCCGCGGTACACATGTCCGAAGAATCCGATGGCCTTCGGCCGATCTTGGACGGGCCGGATGGCGGGCCGCTCGCGGACGATGTGTGGCACGTAGACGGGATTCGTCTTGGGGTATCTGAGCTCGATCGACCGCCGCCCGGTCTCGGTGAGCGCGAACAGTGTCCTGCGGCCGTTCACCGCGCCCTCGACGGCGGTGGACAGCGGTCGCATCGGATAGTGGATGACATGGAACAGCATTCGGCGCTTGGCGAGGAACTTGGTCCCGGCCGGCCACCAGATCCCTTGCGGCGGATCGTGAATCGTCGCGGTGACCGGGACGTCTGGCAATCCGGCGATGGACCAGAACGCACCCGTCTCGCCTGCGGCAAGTTCGGCGTGCACGAGTACGCGGCAAGGCCCGGCATTGGCGATGGCCTTGCGCACGGCGCGCCGATACCGCCTGATTTCTCGAACCCCGTCGGTCAGGGGTCCGCCGGTGCGGACCTCGACGACTCCACCGAAGTACGGGCGAACAGCACTGACGAAGTCTTCCGAATAATCCCCGACCGCCGTCTGCCCTGGTGCCGGTCCCACGAAGACCAGGCTGTATTCGGTCAGCGCTGGGCCCATTAGTAGAACAATGGCCGGTATTTGGCGCTGTAGCCCAGTGCGTCGGGATTGCGCTTCGAGATGACCTTGGCGGGATTGCCGCCGACCACCTCGAGCTCTCCTACGTCCTTGATCACCAATGCCTGCGCCGCGACGACAGCGCCGCGACGGATGAGTGACGGCAACACCATCGCCCTGCTGGCGATCCACACGTAGTCCTCGATCACCGTCGGGATCGGCACCGGCAGGAAATCGGGATGGTTGATGTCGTGACCGCCGCCAAGGATGTGCACATCACTCGCGATGGTGACGTTGTCCCCGATGTAAAGCCCCGCCCGCGAATCCAGCAAGCAACGCAGCCCGATAGTGGTGCCGTTTCCGATGGTGAGGAATTCGATATCCAGAACGGTCGTACCGCGCATGATCGACGAATGCTTGCCGATCGTCGCGCCCATCAGCCGCAGATATCCCTGCCGGATCGTGTGCGACGGGATATGGGTGATGAACATGTTGTAGATCAGCTCACCGAGCCGGTTACGGGCTTTACGCCCAACCCCCATGCCCTGCATTTTGAAATCCACTACCCGGCCTTCAGGGTTGAGCACCCACTCCGGCTCCGGCGGCATCTTCAGCCCCGGAGCGGCCGCACGCTTGCGGGCAACGTCCTCGGGATCCGCGGTGGCGGGTTCGACACTCACCTGCTCTGCTCCTGTCCTAGATCGGAAACAACCATAGCCTCGACAATGTCGTGAAAGCTCGTTGTGGCAACGCCACCGGGCTCGTCAGGAGGCATCGACTGGCGCCAGTTGGTCGACAGCGGTATGCAGCTTCTCGGTGAAGACTTCTTCGGTGAACTGTTCGACGTGACGGCGGATCTTGTCGGGGTCGAACTCGGCGGCCTCGAACCGGTCCAATGCGTCGGCGATTGCACGGGGCGCAGGCTCGTCGAAGTACATGCCGGTGACGCCCTCATCGATGGTGTCCAGGAAGCCGCCGAAGCGCAGCGCGACGCTCGGCCTGCCCCACACGCCGGCCTCGATCGGCGTCAGCCCGTAATCCTCGTAGCTCGCCGCGAGCAAGGCGCGGCAGTTCTTGTACAGCCACGCCATCTGGCCGTCGGTCAGATCCGACAGCATCTGCACGTTCGGTGTCTTCATCGCGCGCAGCCGCTCGGCATCGGGGCCCTTGCCGACGACGACCAGCCGACGGTCGGTGCCGGCGAAGGCGCGCACGATGACGTCGACGTTCTTGTACGGCAGCAGCCGCGATACCACCAGATAGAAGTCGCCGTCGGAACTGTCCATCTCGGGAATCGGTTCCGTGGTGAACGAGCGCGACATTGCGACCGGCGCGAACATCACCTCGGCATCAATGCCGTAGGTGTCGGCGATGCGGCCCTTGATCAACGTCGAGATCGCGTAGTACTTGTCGGCCGCCAATGCCTGGCGGCGGTCCCACGCCTTGAGGTAGGGCTTCGACAGCGCAAGGCCTGCGCGCTTGATGAAACCACTGTCCTCGCCGAGATACTTGTCGGACAGATACAGCCAGCGCGCGGGCGAGTAGCAATAGATCAACTTGCGGCCGTTGGTGCGGAATCCGTGCGCCCAGCCGCTCGTGCTCGTCAGCACGACGTCGGCGTCGACGAAAACCGACCGCGCGAGAAGGGGAAACAACGGCAGCCCGGCGCGGTGACGCTTGCGCAGCGGAGCGAACTTGTTGGCCGGCGACACCCGAATGTCGCGCTCGGCAAACTCCGGGTAGGTGGTGTCGGGGTCGTAGAGCATGGTGTAGATCGGCGCCTCGGGAAACGCCCTGCTCATCGAGAGGACGATCTTTTCCGCACCGCCCAGCTGGGTGAGGTAGTCGTGCGCGATCGCGACTCGGGGCCCGTCAACACCGTCGTATTTCCGCACTGCTTGCACGCTGATAATCCCCTCGAAAGGCTTCGCTGGCCGATTTGCGGACATTTGGCTGGATGACTATTTGCACCCGCAGCCCTATATAGAACCGCAAAGTCGTCTCGGTCACAAGCTACCGGACGTGTTCACCCGCTCGTACATCGGTTTGCTGGTAGTTACGGCCGCCGTGACGACGCAGCGGCGGCACAGGTACGGCCAGGGACCAGGCGGTGGCGCCGACGTGAACATTGCGCTTTTAACTACTTAGCTGGCCGGGGCCGGATTGGCCGAGACAATGGCTGTGTGCGGTGCAGCAAATGCCGTTGATCTGTGATGTTGGCTTCCTCGGGCTTTCCGACGAATTTTCGATCTACTCAAGGCCCTCGACCGCGGGCCGTACCTCAGGCCGCCAACCAGCGTGGGGCCCAGCTGCCGATGTATAGTGTGGCGTCCCGGCAAACTACATAATCGAAAGTGGGCACATGGGGAGCGACGCCGTCGGTTCGGTGATGACAGCCAGGGGCCACGTCAACTACCAAGATATGACCTCGCTCTGGGAAGGGTATGAGGACCGGGTCCTGGAGTTGGCGCGCAGCAACGGCGTGAAGACCGTGGCGGAGCTCGGTGGTGGAGCGAATCCGTTTGTCGGGGACGTCGAGAAGTGGGGCTTCGCCGAGCACCGCATCGTTGTGGACATCTCGGCAGGCGAGCTTTCCAAGGCGCAGGGCGATGTCGAGACGCGGGTGGCAGATCTGTGCCAGCCGATCCAGGGCGAACTGGGCTCCTATGACCTCGTGTTCTCGAAGATGCTGTGCGAACACCTCCCCAATCCCCGTGTGTTTCACGAGAATTGCTTCAAACTGCTTCGGCCGGGTGGTCTGTCGGTGCACTACTTCCCGACGCTGCTCACGTTCCCGTTCATGGTGAACAAGATCATCCCGGAGGAGCTCGCCCGCAAGATCCTCGACAAGGTGCAGCCGGGGCGGATCAACTCCGAGAATCTGGAGAAGTTCCCTGCCTACTACCGCTGGACCACCGGCCCGACCCGACGCGCCTATCGACGCTTCGAGAGCATCGGGTTCCGGGTCGAGCAGTACCACGCGACCTTCGGGCACCACTACTACCACCACGTCAAGCCGCTGGACGCCGCGGAACGCGCGAAGTCGAACTTCCTCCTCAAGCATCCGCGGCCGTCGCTGACGAGCTTTGCCGTGGTGGTGCTGCGCAAGCCTGCTTGAGCCGCTGACCCGTCGGGTGGATAGCATCGACGACCATGACTAGCGTTACCGGTCCGTCGCTGCCGGCTTCGACACACGAGATCGATATCCACACGACCGCGGGCAAGCTGGCCGATCTGCGCAGGCGGCAAGAAGAGACGCTGCATCCTGTCGGTGAGGCGGCGGTCGAGAAGATCCACGCCAAGGGCAAGCTGACCGCCCGTGAGCGCATCCTCGCACTTCTGGACGAGGACTCTTTCGTCGAACTGGACGCGCTTGCCCGCCACCGCAGCACCAACTTCGGCTTGGCCGACAAGCGCCCGCTCGGTGACGGCGTGGTGACCGGTTACGGCACCATCGACGGCCGCGAGGTGTGCATCTTTTCCCAGGACGCGACGGTGTTCGGCGGCAGCCTCGGCGAGGTGTACGGCGAAAAGATCGTCAAGGTGCAGGAACTCGCGCTCAAGACCGGACGCCCGTTGATCGGCATCAACGACGGCGCGGGCGCACGCATCCAGGAGGGCGTCGTCTCCCTGGGCCTGTACAGCCGGATCTTCCGTAACAACATCCTGGCGTCGGGCGTGATCCCGCAGATCTCGCTGATCATGGGCGCCGCCGCGGGTGGGCATGTGTACTCCCCCGCGCTGACCGACTTCGTGGTCATGGTCGACCAGACCAGCCAGATGTTCATCACCGGGCCCGACGTGATCAAGACGGTCACCGGTGAGGACGTCACGATGGAGGAACTCGGCGGCGCGCACACCCACATGGCGAAGTCGGGTACAGCGCACTACGTCGCCTCCGGCGAGCAGGACGCCTTCGACTACGTTCGCGAGCTGCTGTCCTACCTGCCCTCCAACAACTTCAGCGACCCGCCACGGTATCCGGCGCCGCCGCATCCCGGCGCCATCGAAGAGAACCTGACCGACGAGGACATCGACCTCGACACGCTGATCCCTGATTCGCCGAATCAGCCATACGACATGCACGAGGTGATCACCCGAATCCTCGACGACGACGAGTTCCTCGAGGTGCAGGCCGGTTACGCCACCAACATCCTTGTCGGCTTCGGCCGCGTCGAGGGACGTCCGGTCGGCATCGTCGCCAATCAGCCGACTCAGTTCGCGGGCTGCCTGGACATCAACGCCTCGGAGAAGGCCGCCAGGTTCATCCGGACCTGCGATTGCTTCAACATCCCGATCGTCATGCTGGTGGACGTGCCGGGCTTCCTGCCGGGCACCGACCAGGAGTACAACGGCATCATCCGGCGCGGCGCCAAACTGCTGTACGCGTACGGTGAAGCGACCGTCGCCAAGGTCACCGTGATCACCCGCAAGTCCTACGGCGGCGCGTACTGCGTGATGGGGTCCAAGGACATGGGCGCCGACGTCGTCGTGGCGTGGCCGACAGCCCAGATCGCTGTGATGGGCGCCTCGGGCGCGGTCGGGTTCGTATACCGCCCTGAGCTCAAGGAGGCGGCGCAGAAGGGCGAGGACGTCGACGCGTTGCGGCTGCAGTTGCAGCAGGACTACGAGGACACGCTCGTCAACCCGTATATCGCGGCGGAGCGCGGCTATGTCGACGCGGTGATCCCGCCGTCGCACACCCGCGGCTACGTCGCCACCGCGTTGCGGCTGCTCGAGCGCAAGGTCGTCCAGGTTCCACCGAAGAAGCACGGCAACATTCCGCTGTGAAGGCGAACGAAGTGAGGCGAACCGGCAAGCTGTGAAGCCGAACGAAGTGAGGCGAACCGACGAGCCACGAGTGGGGAAGAGAACGTGACCGAAGAGCCACAGCCAGATCCGCACGCGCACGACCCGCACATCAAGGTGGTCAAGGGCCGGCCCAGCGAACAGGAGCTTGCCGCGCTGATCGCGGTGGTGGCGGCCGCCTCGGGCGCGCCGGCTGAGCCGCGGGAGGCAGAGCAGAATCTCTGGGGCCACCCAGTCGACCGGCTGCGCTATTCCACCTTCAGCTGGCAGCGCGTCACGCTGCAGGAACGGACGCACATGCGGAAATGACTCGGATGGTGCTCGCGTCGGCCTCGTCAGGTCGTCGTAAAGTGTTGCGCCAGGCGGGAATTGATCCGCTCGTCATTGTCTCCGGTGTAGACGAGGACGCAGTCGTCGCACATCTGGATCCGGACGCCACTCCGGGAGACGTCACGTGTGCGCTGGCCGCCGCCAAGGCAGAGGCCGTCGCACATGTTCTCGACCCCGAGGTCGGCGCCGATTGTGTTGTGATCGGCTGTGACTCGATGTTGTACCGCAACGGCGAGCTGCGGGGTAAGCCTGTTTCGGTGTCCGCGGCGCGCGAGGGCTGGCAGCAGATGGCCGGCACGGCCGGGACGCTCTACACCGGGCACTGCGTAATCCGGTTGCAGGACAACACGATCACGTACCGCGCCGCCGACGCCACCGCGACCGTGGTCAACTTCGGCAATCCCTCGCCGGCAGATCTGGACGCATACGTCGCCAGTGGCGAGCCGACGGCGGTAGCCGGCGGCTTCACACTGGACGGCCTGGGCGGCTGGTTCATCGACGGTATCGATGGTGACCCGTCGTCGGTGATCGGTATCGGCCTGCCCTTGATTCGACGGCTGCTCGAGCACGGCGGCTTGTCGGTCGCCCAGCTGTGGAAGGCCAATCCGGTCTAGCTCCCGCTGTCGCCCGAATCCCCGTCACTTCCATTGCTGCCGCCGTCACTTCCATCGGTGCCGCCGTCGCTTCCGGTTCCGGTGCCACCGGTGCCGGGGGCGCCGTTTGGCCCGCCGAGCTGCCCAACGCCTCCGCGACCGCCGTCGCCGCCGTTACCGGTGCCAACGGTGGCAGTCCCGTTACCGCCGTCGCCGCCGTTACCACCGGGCGCATTCAGGCTCAATGGCAGCGAGTCGCCGCCGTCGCCGCCGTTGCCGCCGTTCGCGGTGCCGTTGCCAGTGGCGGCGTCGCCGCCATGACCGCCCGATCCGCTGATTGCGCTCCAGCCGCCGGGGCCGCCGTTACCGCCGTCACCACCGGTCGCCGTACCCGCATCGGTGTTCGCGGTACCGCCGTTGCCGCCGTGGCCACCGAAGCCGTCCCAGCCGTTCCTGCCGCCGTCGCCCCCGGCGCCGCCGGTGGCGTCACCCGTGCCAGTTGTGGCGTTGCCGCCATCGCCGCCGGTGCCGGCGTATCCGTCGAAGAGCGTGTTTCCCCCGTCGCCGCCAGCACCACCGACCGCGTCACCAGAGACGGATTCGGCGTCGCCGCCCGCGCCGCCTTCAGCGAGGTTGCCCTCGATTCCGATGTCGCCGGCTCTACCGCCGTCACCGCCGGTGGCAGTGCCGGTCTCGCTCGTCGCCGAACCGCCGGCCCCGCCGGTACCTGCGTCGCCGATGAGCCTGCCACCACCGCCGCCCTGACCACCGGCACCGCCTGTGGCGTCGCCAAGGGCACCGGCTTGACCGCCCGCTCCGCCGGCCCCGCCGCTACCGATCCATAGGCTGGCACCGCCGTTACCGCCGGCGCCGCCGACGGCCGCGCCCTCAGAGTTGATCGCATCGCCGCCGGCACCGCCTGCGCCGCCGTTGCCCCACAGACCCCCGTTGCCGCCGTGTCCGCCGGCCTGCCCCGGAAGGCCGTCGCCGCCCTGGCCGCCGCTGCCGAAGAACAGACCGCCGTTGCCGCCGTTTTGGCCGGGGCCGCCCGCAGCCCCGTTCCCCCACAGCAGCCCGCCGTTCTCGCCGGGTTCATCGCCATCGCTGACAAAAATCCGAAACACCTCGGTGGCCATCTGGAAAAAGTCAGGCCCCGCAACGGGTGCCGCAAGCGCTGGGGTCGCGGCCGCTGCCGGAAAGACCGTGTTGCTTTGGCCGGACCCGATCAATGAGCCGACCTTGTTGGAGCCGGGGACCGCAGCAGGGGCGGGCGACGGATCTGCGGTGTGCAGGCCGGCTACCGCGCCGGACGCGGGCTCCGCTGAACCGATGGGAGACGGTGAGAGGCCGATAAGTGACGGCGAGAGTGAGTTTTGGCTAATCGTCCTGAGTCCGTCGCCACCAGGAGCGCTCGCAGCGCCGGGTGCGAACAAGCCGGGCACGGGCGAGTCAACCGCTACCGGCAGGTCGCCCTTCGCGGCAACCAGCGCGTTGGGCGTCGCATAGGCGCCTAGCAGCGACGTTGCCACTTGATTCGCCGGTCTTGGTGTCGCCTGCCCCGGCTGCAGGACGCAGATGGCGGCGCTCGCCGCAGCCAGCGCACTGGCGGCCGCGGCGGCCCTGATCATCACTCTTTGGTTGTTCGGCCTGGCATGCTTGCTCGTCATAGCAAATTTCACTTCCCCCCGGTAAAACTGTTTCACCGGTCCACTAGTCAAATGGCGCTGACTGCCCCAGCAACATGTTTGCATCCTTCCTGGCAACTTCGCAATGCAAACCGTCAATTTTCCTCCATCTATATCGAATTCGATCTTCAACTCGGCCCGATGCGGGGACTCCGCCGCCCGCCGAACACATCTGAAAGCTCCCGTCGCACCGTCGACTCTCTGCATGCACGGTCGTTGTTGCCCCCACGTGCCAATGCGCTTCAGCGCGGGAGTAGATCGCCGCTCAGAACGTCAATATCCAGATAACGAACTGCGCCAGTCGAGATTTCGCGCGATGACACCGGCGCCGCGCGGGCGTCGAATCGACCATGAACCGCAACCGCGGTGCTGCGCAGTGGCGACAGTCACGCATAGAACACTGGCGATTCTGGCACCTTCCTACCGACCACAGATGACCCCCGCCCGACCACTCGGGCGCGCCGGCCAACGCGCCCCCGGATTGCCGCGGTTAAGGTCAGCGAACGCTGAAGCGCCATTATCGAGATCCTTCGCAAAACGCGATAATCATCTGCAGCAACGCCGCGTCGGCGATATGCGCTTACTGGCCGACGAATGCGATCGTGGTGCGTCGAGCAACAACGCCACAGAATCCGCCTGTCGCTGCCAACGCGCGGCGTGGCCCCGGGCCGGAGGTCATCGCCAACGTTTCCTCAAACGCCTCGCGGCGATCATCGCGGGCCGCTCGACGCAATAGAAGGACACCGTCGACACCACTAGCGCGATAACAAACACCAATACGATGTTTTCGAGCGTTGCCGACACCGAACCTATTCGCATCAGACCCCAGCGACCGAGCAACAGCATGATGGGAAAATGCCAAAGACACAGCGACAGCGACACGCGGCCCAAGAAACGAAATGGACCAATGTCAAACCAATTTGCCAGCATCGAATCTTGTCCGCGGGCTGCCGGAGCAACTATGACAAGTATCAGTAACGCGCCGAACAATGCCAATGCGGTGGTTTCGAACTGTCGTCTCAGCGCGAGAGATACTACGAAGAGGACACCAGCGGGAATTATCGCCAATGCACTGTATAAGCGGACACGTCGGCTCAAGCGCTCGGCCAACACCCGGCGTTCCAGCGCGACAACCACAATCGCCGCAAACATCCCGAGGGCATAGTTGTCGGCGTTGACCGGGAAACTCCGCAGGTAGACCGCTCCCCAGTTGGGTCCCCAGTTGGTGAGCCAAGGATTCATCGTGTCGTAGTCGGGAATCAACACGGGTGCCAGCAGCTTGCCCACAAATCCCATTACCAACAGCGCAACGACCGCGATAACAGCAAGCTTGTACGGCCCCACCGAAAATCGCTTACGCGCCGCGAAGATGACAAGACAGAGGACCGGAAGGGTCCCGTAGAAGGCAAACTCCATGCTTAGTGACCACGACGGATTCAGGCCTGTCTGAAAGTACTGCGGAATATATGTTTGGACGAGTGTCAAGTTTGCGAGCAGCTGCCCGGAGTCCGTAATCATGCCTGCGCCGCCGCCGCTTCCGAATGGATACAGCATCGGATTCTCGAGATACGCGGTTTGCAGCACGTAATTCGTGATCAAAAGGATGAAAATGTATGCCGGAAAGACCCTTGCGAAACGTTGCGCCGCATAATATTTGGTACTCGGCATCTTCGGCGACTCAGATTCGGTCAATGCCCGAACATACGGCAGGAACAACAAGAATCCACTGAGTACAAAGAAAAAGATCAGGCTGACACCGACGAGCGCCGTGATACGGGCGGACAGGGCGGATTCTGCTGGATAGTAGTCGGCGACATGTGCAATCAGGACTCCCACCGCCGCCAGGCCACGGGCCCCATCCAGGCCTCGAATGCGCGCCCGGGCGGGGGTTGCGGCACTGATGTCGGATAGCGGTACAGCTAATCGACGCGCCGTTGCCATTTGCCCCCCTTGCGCCCCCACAAGTCTGGCTAGCAGGCATTTATTACCGTCTACCTACCAACTTGCTTGGCAAAGCTAGTCCACCAGCAACGCACATGCAAGGACATTGACGGTTGCGCAGATTGGGGCCGCTACATCAAATCGTTGGCGGGGACGTCGTCGCGGTGCTCGCGATACCACGCCACGGTGCGTTCGAGGCCGTCGTCGAGGCTCACCACTGGTGACCATCCCAGCGTGCGCATCTTGGAGATGTCAGGGCAGCGGCGCCGCGTAGCGCCCGCAGGTGCCGGGCCGGGACGGATGTCCAGGTCGACGCCGACGATCTTTCCGACTCGCACGGCGAGGTCGCGAATGGTCATCTCCTCATCGCTACCGATGTGGTAGATCTCGCGGTGCCCACCGTTCTCATACATCGTCAGGATGCCCTCGACGCAGTCGTCGACGTAGCAGAACGACCGCGTCTCGCCGCCGTCGCCCTGAATCGGGAACGCAGGGTCGCCGGCGTCCTGGCACGCCAGCGCTCGCATGATGAACTGCGGCTCCACGTGCTTCCAGCCCATGTTGGGCCCAAAGATGTTGTGCGGCCGGAAGATCTGCACCTGCCGGTAGTGATCCTGCCCGTAGTTGAAGGTGATCAGCTCGCTGGCGATCTTGCCGCCGCCGTAGGAGTACCGCGGGTTGAGGCTGTCGGGCAGCATCAGCGGGATGGTCTCCGGAGTCGGGATGACCGACGGCGTCTGGTACACCTCCGCCGTCGATGCCACCACCAGATCGGCCACGCCGACCTTGCGTCCGGCGTTGACGACCGCCAGCGCTCCGAGCATGCCAACCTCGAGCACGAGTTCTGGCTGCTTGTAAAAGTTTTCGGTGCCGTTGATCGCCGCGAGGTGCATGACCACCTCCGCGCCCGTGAACGCGCGCTCGAGCGCATCCTGGTCGCGCACGTCGCAGGTGAACAGCTCGACGTCGTCGGCCACCTCGGCGAACCGGCTGGCATCACCGCGCACCATCGAGTCGACAACCGCGACATCCCACCCGTCGGCGACGAGCCGCTTCACCAGGTAGGCGCCGATGAATCCGCCGCCGCCGGTGACCACCACGCGCTTAGCCATTGGCAGGCGTCCAACCGCTGCGACCGACTGCGAAGTACGAGTCACCCAATTCCGAAGAAGGCAAATGGCTGAAGTGGTTCCAGTAATCGAAAACGAATCCGTTCGGGCTGATGAACTCGCTGATGGTGCGCGGCGAGATGGTGCCAAGGGACGGATGGTTGTTGGTGATCACCACCACCGACGCTCCGCTGACCGCATCGCCGAATCGGTTGAAGATCCGCTCGTCGGGGAACTCGTGCGCCAGCACCTCCGGCGAGGTCACCGGGTCGTACAGGCCGATCTCGGCGTTGGGGTGCTCCTTTTTCAGCGCGTCGAGCACCTTGATCGCCATCGAGCCACGCAGGTCGCTGGTTTCCGGCAGACCCTTGAACGCCATCCCGAGCACGCTGATCTTCAGCGGGGACACCAGATCGCGGCGATCGATCTCGCTGCTGATGAACTGCACCGTCTCCTCGGGCTGCCGTTCGTTGACCAGCCGGCCCGCCGACGTGATCTCCAAAGTGATGCCCCGGCTGCGGGCGCTCTCCATCAGGATGTGCGGGTCTTTCTCCAAACACGGCCCGCCGACAAGGCCCGGCAACGGGATGTTCGTGCGGTTGTAGCCCAGCTTCCCCGCCGAGATCACCTCATGCGCGCTGACCCCGAACGCGTCGCACATGCGGGCGACCTCGTTGGCGAACGCGAACTGCACATCGCGGAACGTGTTGCTGACCAGCTTGATGATCTCTGCGGTCTCGATATCGGCTACAAGAACAATCGAACTTGTAAGCCTGCGAAAAACCGCTGCAGCCCGATCTGCGACCGCCGGATCATCGGCTCCGACAATTTGCGGTAGCTCACGTAATTCCTGCAGCGCCTTACCTTCCAATGTGCGTTCCGGGCACATGGCGATATCGAATTTCTTTCCGCTTGCGGCCAGTATCGGCGCCACCACGTCGCGGGTCGTGCCGACCTTGACCGTCGAACGCAGGATCACCAGCGCGCCGTCACGCATGTTCTCCGCGATGTCGCGGGCGGCCTGTTCAATCATGTCGACGCGCGCGACACCATCGGGCGCCAACGGCGTGCCGACGGTGATGATGTATGTGTCGCAAGAGAAGCTGTCGTCGAACCGTTCGGCGGCGACCAGTTTCTTGAACCTCGTCACGCCCGAAAGCGCGTCCGGCAGGCCGGTCTCGGTGAAGTGCGGGGTGCCCTGATTGGTCATCTCCACCAGGTCGGGTCGCTTCTCCACCCCGATGACGGTGTTACCCGCTTCAGCGAGAACAGTCGCCAAGGTCAGCCCGACATAACCGAGTCCGACTATTCCGACGTCGTAATTTGCTGGACCAGCCATGATTCCTCGAGTTCCTATCGCGGAGACGTTGCGACAACAAGTGTTGAGGATACGTTGCCGACGGCTGATTCGGGTGGCGGGTGTGTGCTGTATGGCGTGGCGGCTGGGTAGGCTCGAGGTGTGCCGCTGCCTGTAGATCCCGATCCTGCCCTTTCCGCGTACGCCCACCCCGAACGCCTGGTCACTGCCGACTGGCTGTCGGCCAACCTCGGCCGTCCGGGGCTGGCCATCGTCGAGTCGGACGAAGACGTACTGCTCTACGACACCGGCCACGTTCCCGGCGCGGTGAAGATCGACTGGCACACCGACCTCAACGACCCGCACGTGCGCGACTACATCAACGGCGAGCAGTTCGCCGACCTGATGAACCGCAAGGGCATTTCACGCGACGACACCGTGGTGATCTACGGCGACAAGAGCAATTGGTGGGCGGCGTACGCGCTGTGGGTGTTCACGTTGTTCGGTCACCCCGACGTTCGGCTGCTCAACGGCGGACGCGACCTGTGGATCTCCGACGGCCGCGAGACCACACTCGACGTGCCGAGTAAGCAAACCTCCGGCTATCCCGTCGTCGAACGCGACGACGCGCCGATCCGCGCGTTCAAACAGGACGTGCTTACCGTCCTCGGCGACCAACCACTGATCGACGTCCGCTCGCCGCAGGAGTACACCGGCGAACGCACCCACATGCCCGACTACCCCGAAGAGGGTGCGCTGCGCGGCGGTCACATTCCCACCGCCAGGTCCATTCCATGGGGTAAGGCCGCTGACGACAGCGGGCGTTTCCGCAGCCGCGCCGAACTGGACGAGCTCTATGGCTTCCTCGAGCCCGACGACAAGACCGTCGTGTACTGCCGCATCGGTGAGCGCTCCAGCCACACTTGGTTCGTGCTGACTCATCTGCTGGGCAAGCCCGGCGTGCGCAACTACGACGGGTCCTGGACCGAGTGGGGTAACGCGGTGCGGGTGCCCGTCGCTGTCGGGTCCGAACCTGGTGGAGCGCCAGGCGACGCGCCGTGACTTCGGTCTCCCG
>DATFCF010000823.1:0-3178 GCA_035253445.1 Mycobacterium sp. | reverse complement strand
CTCCTGCAGCACAAAAGTTCCGCGACTACTTCGAGTTCAGCGAGCCGCTGGAGAAGATGCCCTCGCACCGGGTGCTTGCGGTCATACGCGGCGAGAAGGAACAAGCCCTCGCGCTGACCTTCGACGGCGGTGATGACGAGGTGTATCAGGCCATGATCGCCCAGGCTCTCGGTATCGACACTGGATCGACAGCGGCGGCGACACCGTGGCTGGCGGCCACCGTCAGGTGGGCGTGGCGCACCAAGCTGATGGTTTCCGCTGGGATCGACGCGCGCATCCGGCTGCGGCAACGCGCCGAGGTGGACGCTGTGTCGGTGTTCGCGACGAACCTCAAAGACCTGCTGCTCGCCGCACCGGCGGGCGCCCGCACGACACTCGGCCTGGATCCGGGGTTCCGGACCGGCGTCAAGGTGGCTGTGGTGGACGCGACTGGGAAGGTCGTCGACACCTGCGCGATTTTCCCGCATCAACCACAGAAGCAATGGGATTCGGCCAAGGCAACTCTGGCGGCGCTCGTCGCTCGACACCGCGTCGAGCTGATCGCCGTCGGCAACGGCACGGCGTCGCGCGAGACGGACGCGTTGGCGGCCGAACTCATCGCCGATATCCGGGCCTCCGGTGCCGAGGCCCCGGCGAAGGCGATGGTGAGCGAGGCCGGCGCGTCGGTGTATTCGGCCTCGGCGTATGCGGCGCGCGAGCTGCCGAGCCTCGACGTGACCTTGCGTGGTGCGGTGTCGATTGCCCGGCGGCTGCAGGATCCACTGGCCGAACTGGTGAAGATCGAGCCGAAGTCGATCGGCGTCGGGCAGTACCAGCACGATGTGACGCCCGGGACGCTTGCCCGCAGCCTTGATGCTGTGGTCGAGGACGCGGTGAACGCGGTGGGGGTCGATCTGAATACGGCCTCGGTTCCGCTGTTGTCGCGGGTGTCCGGGGTGACGGAATCCTTGGCCGAGGCCATCGTCGCCTACCGCGACAAGACCGGGGCATTCCGCAACCGCAAGGCGCTGTTGGGTGTTCCGCGCTTGGGCCCCAAGGCATTCGAACAATGCGCCGGATTCCTGCGGATCCGCGATGGCGACGATCCCCTCGACGCTTCCGGTGTACACCCGGAGACATACCCAGTTGTCCGGCGGATCCTGGATCGCTCGGGAGTAACGCTCGCCGAACTCATCGGCAACGACCGGCAGTTGCGGTCGCTGCGTCCCGCCGACTTCGCCGATGATCGATTCGGCATCCCCACCGTCACGGACATTCTCGCCGAACTCGAGAAGCCGGGACGTGATCCGCGGCCCGCGTTCTCAACGGCCACATTCGCCGCCGGCGTGGAGAAGGTGGCGGACCTGAAGGTAGGCATGGTCCTCGAAGGTGTGGTGACCAATGTCGCGGCCTTCGGCGCATTCGTCGACGTGGGTGTCCATCAGGACGGCCTTGTGCACGTTTCAGCGATGGCTGACCGCTTTGTCTCCGACCCGCACGAGGTGGTGCGGTCCGGGCAGGTGGTGCGGGTCAAGGTGATGGAAGTCGACGTGGAACGCCAGCGAATCGGCCTGAGTCTGCGTCTCAATGACGACACGCCACAACGCGGTCGTGGTAACCCAACCGACCGCAAGGATGCGACGCGTCGCGATGGTGGCGACCGGGGTCGAGGGCAACGGTCAAATCCGGGCCGTGGCAATACTTCTGGCGGCCGGCCGGCCAACCCATCCACGGGATCGATGGCGCAGGCGTTGCGTGACGCGGGCTTCGGGAGGTAACCACACCCGGCCTTCGCCGAGCGCTTCTTCGACGTTCGGGTGTGGGAAGACCATCCGTGTGGCGGTCACTTCTCCGCCTGGGAGTAACCGGAACGCTTCGTGGCCGGACTGCGCGCAGCAGTGGGATGACCGTGACGTGAACGGACGGTCCGCGAAAGCGGGTGCGCGCGATGAGTTAGGTCCATCCGCGGAGTCCAATCAGTATCCGTCGACTACCCAGGAGGAAAGCGTGGCACAGCTGCTCAGAGTCCAGAATTTCAACGTCTCGCGCGACGGGTTCGGCGCGGGCGAGAACCAGAGCTTCGAGCGCCCGTTCGGTGACGCCGATCCCGGCGACATGTTTGCGTGGGCAGGCGCCACGGCGAGCTGGCCCAACCGCGCCGATCCCGGCGGAAGCCGCGGCCTCGACGACTACTTCACGCGGGACTTCGCCCATAACATCGGCGCCGAGATCATGGGCCGCAACAAGTTCGGCCCACAACGCGGCCCGTGGCGCGACCACGAATGGCAGGGCTGGTGGGGCGACGAGCCACCGTTTCACACACCGGTATTCGTGATGACGCACCACGAGCGCCCGTCGTTCAGGCTGTCCGACACCACGTTTCATTTCGTCAACAGCGATCCGGCCACGGTCCTGCAGCGGGCCCGGGAGGCCGCGCAGGGCAAGGACGTCCGGCTCGGTGGCGGGGCCAGCACCATTCGGGAGTTCCTCGACGCCGATCTCGTCGACACCCTCCATGTGGCGGTCTCCCCGCAACTGGAGCTCGGTGCCGGATCGCGGCTGTGGGAATCGCCCGAGGAACTGGACGACCGGTTCCACCATGAGGTCGTGCCGAGCCCGAGTGGGGTGACGCACCACCTGTTCTGGCGCGGCTGACGGGGTTAGGAAGACGCGCGATCGGCTATCCGAGGGCGATGGCAGCCATGGAGCCGATATCGCCCACGGATGCGCTGTTCCTGATCGGGGAGTCTCGCGAACACCCCATGCATGTGGGGTCGCTGCAGCTTTTCCAACCGCCCGACAGCGCTGGTCCGGACTTCGTCCGCGAGTCCTACGAGGCCATGCTGGCCTGCACCGACATCCAGCCCACCTACCGCAAACGTCCGGCCTTCTTCGGCGGCATCACCAATGTGGCGTGGTCCTTCGACAAGGAGGTGGAGCTGGACTATCACCTTCGGCGCTCGGCGCTACCTCAGCCGGCGAAGGTCCGTGACCTGCTCGAGCTGGTTTCGCGGCTGCACGGCACCTTGCTCGACCGCCATCGGCCGCTGTGGGAGGCGCACCTCGTGGAGGGTCTGCACGACGGGCGATATGCCGTCTACACCAAGTTCCACCACGCACTCATGGACGGCGTCTCGGCGCTGCGGCTGATGCAACGCGCCTACACTGCCGACCCGGCCGACGACACGGTCCGCGTGCC
>DATFCF010000822.1:0-8193 GCA_035253445.1 Mycobacterium sp. | reverse complement strand
ATCGCGGGCAGGAATCCCAGCGACTCGCAGAGTTCCTCGACCACGTCGACGTCGCGGTGTCACTGCACGGCTACGGCCGCATCGGGCGCAGCACTCAGCTGCTCGCCGGCGGGCGCAACCGGGCTCTGGCCGAGCACCTGGCCCGCCACGTCGTGGTTCCCGGCTACCAGATCATCACCGATCTCGACGCAATCCCGCGCGAACTGCGAGGTCTGCACCCCGACAACCCCGTCAACCGGGTGCGCAGCGGTGGCACACAGCTCGAACTGACTCCGCGTGTACGGGGTATCAGTCCGCGCAGCCCGCTGCCGGGTGACGACGGCCTGTCCCCCGCCACCTCGGCATTGGTGCAAGGCCTCATCGCTACGGCGCACTCCTGGGAATTACGCTCGGCCTAGTCCACCTCGCAAGTATCCCGAAACCCTTTGTGGCGGCGGCATTCTGCAGCTCGTCGTCGACGAGATCACGTCGCGAATCATCGTGCCGCTAGGGCTTTCGAGACGTACTGCCCCGCGCCGGGCCATCAAGAAGCCCCCGCCGAGGGCCTGCACGACGGAACGACACCCATCCGGGCTCCGCAGGGCTCCGAATACTCGATATGGAACGCATTCACCCGTACCAACGGTCGGTCGCCGTAATCGGCAGCGGAGTCGCCGGCCTGGTCGCCGCCTACGCGCTGTCGGCACGCGACCGGGTCACGCTGTTCGAAGCGGACACCCGCATCGGCGGACACGCCCACACCCACTACGTCGACCGGGGCGACGGCTACATCGTCGGCGTCGACACCGCATTCCTGGTGCATAACGACCGTACCTATCCGACGTTGTGCCGGCTGTTCGACGAGTTGGGCGTCGCCACCCGGGAAGCCGAGATGTCGATGTCGGTGCGCGACGACGGCACCGGCCTGGAGTACGCGGGCGCACGCGGCATCGGCGGCCTGTTTCCGTCGTGGTCCTCGCTGGCCCGGCCGCACTACTTGCTCATGCTGGCCGAGGTCAAGAGGTTCCATGCTGCCGCGGTCCGACTGCTGGACAGCGATGCCGACGATGCCGAAACCCTCGGTGCATTCCTGGATCGCCACGGGTTCTCCAGGTACTTCGTCGACCACTTCATGACGCCGCTGGTGTCGGCGGTGTGGTCGTCCCCGCCGGGCGACGCGATGCGCTACCCGGCTCGCTACCTGTTCGTGTTCCTCGAACACCACGGGATGCTGTCGGTATTCGGCTCGCCGACCTGGCGCACTGTCGTCGGCGGATCGGCGAAATACGTCGAGGCCATCTTGACGCGCATCGACGAGGTCCGCGCCGGTGTTCCGGTGAACGACGTGCGGCGGGTTGGCGACGGCGTTCAGGTCAGCGCCGGCGACTGCGCCCCAAGGCTTTTCGATGCCGCGGTCATCGCCACTCACCCCGACCAGGCGTTGCTGATGCTGGCCGAACCGACAGTGGCAGAGCGGGCGGTACTTGGGGCTATCCGCTACTGCACCAACCATACGCAGCTGCACACCGACGAATCGGTGCTGCCGCGCCGCCACCGGGCCCGCGCCTCGTGGAATTACCTGGCGACGCCCTACGACGGCAGCGTGGTGGTCACCTACGACGTGACCCGGCTGATGCGGCTGGGCGGTCCGCGGCGATTCCTGGTGACGCTGGGCGGGCGCGACCTGGTCGATCCGGCCACGGTGCTGGACGAGATGATCTACAGCCACCCGATGTACACGCCGGAGTCTGTTGCCGCCCAACAGCTTCTGCCGACGCTGAACGACGACCGGATAGTGTTCGCCGGGGCATACCACGGGTGGGGGTTCCACGAAGACGGGGCCGCGTCGGGGCTGCGGGCCGCGCAGCGCCTCGGCGCGGTCTGGCCGGCCATCCGGCGGGCCGAAGCAGTGCCATGTTGACGCCGGCGCTGTACCGAACCCGGATCACGCACCTGCGCCGCGCACCGGTGCACCACTACTTCGAACACCGCGGATACAGCTGGTATGTCGACCTCGACGACATGCCGCAACTACCACGCTGGCTGCGACCGTTGGCCAGGTTCGACCCCCGCGACCACCTTGACGGCGGCCCGAACGACTCACTGCGGCAACGCATCGACGCGTTCCTGTCCGAGCGGGGCATCGACCTGAACGGCGGCACGATCACCGCGCTGATGCAAGCCAGGGTGTTCGGCTACGTGTTCAACCCATTGAGCCTGTACTGGTGCCACGACGCCGACGGCGTCCTGCGTCACGTCGTGGCCGAGGTGCACAACACCTACGGCGAGCGGCACGCCTACCTGCTGCCTCCGGACCACGTCCGGCCCGCGATGGTTCGCAAGAAGCTCTACGTCTCGCCGTTCAACGCCGTCGACGGCTACTACCTGGTGCGGGCCCCGAAGCCCGACGACGAACTGGACGTGACGATTTCGCTACACCGCGACGACCAGCCGGCGTTCGTCGCGACCCTGCGCGGCGCCAGGCGACGAGCGAGCATCGGCGAGATTCTGCGACTGCAGTTGATCGCCCCACTTGCGCCGCTGATGGGCGCGCTAGGCATTCGGGTTCAGGGCATCACGTTGTGGCTGCGGCGCGTTCCGATCGTGCCACGTACAGAAGCTGTCGAGAACGAAAGGGTAAACCAGCTGTGAGTACCGACCTTGTGGAAACCGCCACGCCGACAATCGATTCCCTCCGATGGGCGGACGTGGCGAGGGTGCCCCAGGGCCCGTTGAGTGTGGCCACAGGCATGATCGCCGGCCGGCTGCTCCGGCGCGCGGCGGCACGACTGCCGGTGCGGCTGCGCTATCCCGACGGCCAGGTCGTCGGCGCCGCCGACCCGACACTGCCCACCATGGTGATTCGCCGTCCCGATGCGCTGGCTCGCAGGCTCGGCCGTTACGGGCTGATCGGGTTCGGTGAGTCCTACATGGCCGGCGACTGGACGTGTGACGACCCTGTCGGCCTCCTCACTCAATTCGCGATGTCCATCTCCGAGCTGATTCCTCCTGCGCTGCAACGGCTTCGCCCGGTGGCGACGGTGCGCGCCCCGCGCTCGCAGCACAACAGTCCAGAGCAGGCCCGCCGCAACGTCTCCGAACACTACGACCTGTCCAACGATCTGTTCGCCGAGTTTCTCGACGAAACGTTGACGTACTCGAGCGCGCTCTTCGAAACACTGCCGGCCTCGCACGACGAGCTGCCCGGCGCGCAGCGACGCAAGATCGACCGCCTGCTGGACGCGGCTCACGTCGGCCCGGGCAGCCGGGTGCTCGAGGTCGGCACCGGCTGGGGCGAATTGAGCATCCGGGCGGCATCGCGCGGTGCACAGGTCCGCTCAGTCACCCTGTCGGCCGAACAGCAGCGGCTGGCACAAGAGCGGGTCGCGGCCGCCGGGTTGTCCGACCGCGTCGACATCGAATTGCGTGACTACCGCGACGTGGATGGCCGCTACGACGCAGTGGTGTCGGTGGAGATGATCGAGGCGGTGGGACACCGCTTCTGGCCGACGTACTTCCGGACGCTGGACCGGTTGGTGGCGCCGAGCGGGCGGGTGGCAATTCAGGCCATCACCATGCCGCACGACCGGATGCTGGCCACCCGCAACAGCTACACGTGGATTCAGAAGTACATCTTTCCCGGCGGCCTGCTGCCGTCGACTGAGGCGATCGCCGGGATTACCGAACGGCACACGCGACTACGCACGGTGGATGTGTTCTCGCTGCGCCAGGACTACGCCGAAACTCTGCGACTGTGGCGAGAGCGTTTCGTCGAGCGCCGGGATGCGGTGTCGGCGTTGGGCTTCGACGACGTCTTTCAACGGATGTGGGAGCTGTACCTGGCATACTCCGAAGCCGGTTTCCGGTCCGGCTATCTCGACGTCTACCAGTGGACGTTCGCATCCAGCGGTGGCGGACGATGAACTTCGTGGTCGTCTCTGTAGCGTCGCTGGCGATCGTGGCGGCGGTGCACGGCGTCACCTTCCTCATCGGGCGCCGGATCGGTCGGTACAACGTCGTCGACGTCGCGTGGGGTGTGGGGTTCGTCGCGGTCGCGGCCGTCGCCGCGGCATTGGGTACCGGTGACCTGTTCCGCCGCATCCTGCTGCTGGTGCTGGTCGCGGTGTGGGGGTTGCGGCTGGCCTGGCACATGATCGTCAAATCCGCGGGCAAGGGTGAGGATCCGCGCTATCGCGATCTGGTGCGCGGCGACTTCTCCGCCGGGCATGTGTTGCGCAAGGTGTTCGTCGTCCAGGCGGGCGCTACGTGGTTTGTCGCTCTGCCGCTGCAGGTTTCGGCGGTGCTGGGCCCGACCCCGGCCCCGCTGCGGCCGCTGATGATCGCCGGAGTAGCGCTCTGGCTGATCGGTGTGCTGTTCGAGGCCGTCGGCGATCACCAGTTGCGCCGGTTCAAGGCCGATCCCGCCAACAAGGGCGTCATCATGGACCGTGGTCTGTGGGCATGGACCCGTCATCCCAATTACTTTGGCGACGCGTGCGTGTGGTGGGGGCTGTGGCTGGCCAGCATCGCCGACTGGGTTTCGCTGGCCACGGTGTTGTCTGTGGTGCTGATGACGTATTTCCTCGTCTACGCCACCGGCGCCAGGCGCACCGAGAAGTACATGGCCGATCGTCCCGGCTTCGCTGAATATCGTTCGCGCACCGCATTTTTCATACCGAAGCCGCCCAGATCGCGATTACCGTGACGATATTGACGCAGGTGGCTAGGCTACCGCTCGTGACCACCGAACTCGACGTCCTGCTGCGCCAAGTGGCACGGCAGGACGTCGACGCGTTCGCCGCCTTCTACGACCGCACCCGAGCGCGGGTATTCGGTCTGGTCACCCGCGTATTGCGCGATCCCGGTTACAGCGAGGAGACGACGCAGGACATCTACCTGCAGGTGTGGCGCACCGCGGATAACTACGACCCGTCGGCTGGTTCACCGTTGGCGTGGCTGCTGACCCTTGCGCACCGGCGCGCGGTGGACCGGGTGCGGTCCGAGCAGGCCGCCAGTGCGCGCGAGTCGCGCTACGGCGCGGCCAACGTCGACCCGCCGTCAGATCACGTTGCCGACTCGGTGATCCTGCGCGACGAGCGCCGTCAGGTGGCCGACTGCCTTGGCTCGCTGACCGACGCCCAACGCGAGTGCATCCAACTCGCCTACTACGACGGATTGACGTACGTCCAAGTGTCCGAACGGTTGTCGGCGAATCTCGCGACCATCAAATCACGGATGCGCGACGCCATCCGGGGCCTGCGCAGATGTCTGGGGATCGCATGACAGAACCGAACGATTCCGATCTGATCGCATTGGCAACGCCGTACGCGCTGCACGCGATGCCGGAGGCCGAGCTCGCCGACATCGACAGTCGCATCGCCGCCGCGCCGGCCGAGGTCGCGCAGGCCTTCGCCGACGAGGTCCGGGCAATCCGGGAGACCATGGCCGTCATCTCGGCGGCCACCGCCGTCGAACCACCACAACAGCTGCGGGACCGGGTGCTGGCCGAGGTAGGCGGCGGCCCGGTGCGCCAGTTGAGGCCCCGGGTGCAACGCTGGCAGAAGGCGGTGCTGGCCGCGGCGGCCGCGCTGGTGATCGGGCTCGGTGCGCTCGGCGTCGGGCTGGCGCTGCGGCCGACGCCGGCCCCGTCGACCGCCGAGCAGGTGTTCGCCGCCCCCGATGTGCGGACCGTGTCGGGCGACATTCCGACCGGCGGTACGGCGACCGTGGTGTTCTCCCGCGAGAAGAACGCCGGTGTGCTGGTGATGAACAACGTCGCCCCGCCGCGGCCGGGCACGGTGTACCAGATGTGGCTGATCGGCGACAACGGTCCGCAGTCGGCCGGGACCATGGACGACAAGGCCGTCGCGCCGTCAACCACCGCGGTGTTACCCGACCTCGGAAGCTCGAAGGCGCTGGCGTTCACCGTCGAACCGGGAACGGGTTCGACGGTGCCGACCAGCCCGGTGTTCGCCGAGCTGCCGCTGGTTTAGCGTCGTGAGTCGTTAATTCACTTGCAGTAGTTGCCGATTGCTGACGTCACACCCGCCACATCAGCATCGCGATGGCAGACACGATGCCCGTCCAAATGTGATAGCGCATGCGATATCACAATCCCGACCACCATGGTCCTCTGGAGCGGTTACCCATGTGACCGCTGTGACAACAACACGACCAAGAAACCGCGCCGCGCCCCTCCGCCCGAATCAATGATTCAGAACACTAAAACAGCGTCGCCTTCGCCGCCTCGGCGACGACATCGGCCACGTCGCGCCTGCGCTGAAACGCCCGCCGCTGCCGCATCGCCCCGTTGCCTTGCTCGGTGATCCGTTCGAGTTCGCCGTGCACAAGGTCGTAGTCACCGACCGCCTCCAGCGCGGGCCGCACACGGTCGACGAGGCGATCCAACAATGTCCGCGCGGGAGCAGTTTCGTGGCTTTCCAGCAAGTCGACGGCTTGGCCGTCGAGGCCGTCGCGAGCGGACTTCCAGTAGGCCGCCTTCAAGGCGTGCGGCGCCAACGGCGGGACGGGTTCACCGCGTCGTTCGTCGTCCAGCGCGGTCATCACGGCGGCCCTGATCAACGCGGCCAGCAGAACCGTCTCACCGACCGTGGCCGGCACGTCGGCAACGCGCACCTCGATGGTCGGGAATTTGGCCGACGGGCGCGTGTCCCAATAGACCATGCCGTTGTCAAGCATCGCGCCCGCGTGACGCAGCATCCGGACCACCGCGTCGTACTCGTCGACGGAGTCGAAATGCGGCGGCGGCCCGGCGCTGGGCCAGCGCGCCCACAGCACGCTGCGCCAGCTGGCGTAGCCCGTGTCGGCGGCCCGGTAGACCGCCGAATTGGCGGTCAGTGCGAGCAGCAGTGGCAGCCATGGCCGCAGCCGGTTGCTGACCCGGATCGCGGCCTCGCGGCTGGGCACCGCGACGTGCACGTGGCATCCGCAGATGCCCTGCTCGTGGGCGATCATGCCGAACTTGTCGGCGATCTCGCGGTAGCGCGGAGTGTCGGTGATCGGGAACTCGTGCGGCACGGTCGGTGGCAGCCCGACGGCCAGTAGCTGCGCACCGCTGGCTGCCGCGGCCTCGGCGGCGATGCGGCGCAGCCGGGTCAGTTCGGCACGTAGGTCGGCACTACCGCCGACGACGTCCGTCGTGGTTTCGATCTGGCAGCTCGTTAGCTCTAGCTGGAGTCTGACCCCGCGCTCGGCTGCGTGCGCGGCCACCTGTTCGTTGCAGGCGACCGGTTCGCCGGTGGTCGGGTCGACGAGCAGGAGTTCCTCCTCGACGCCGACGGTGGGATGAGTGGCCATGGCAGAAGTATTGATCCGACCCGTCGGATCTCTCAACGACGGGCCGGATCGGGCAAACAAATCCTTTGGTTTGTGACTCCCGGGATCGGGAGTAGCGGACAGGGACTGCCCACCGCGGGCCCGCGCCAAACATTTGCTGCCGATCTTGACGCCTACGATCGGATCATGGCCAGGGACTTCCGGTTCGGCATCGGTCTGCGCAACGCCAAGTCACAGTCGTCAATCCAGGATTTCGCGCGGCGGGTTGAAGACTTCGGCTACGACGTGATGCATGTGCCCGACCACCTGGGGATGGCCGCACCGTTTCCCACCTTGACGATGGCGGCGGCGGGCACGAGCAGGTTGCGGGTCGGGACGTTCGTCCTCAACGCGTGTTTCTACAAGCCGGCGCTGTTGGCTCGTGACGTCGCCGTCCTGCGCGACCTGTCCGAAGGCCGGTTCGAACTCGGGTTGGGTGCGGGCTATGTGCGTGAGGAGTTCGACGCAGCCGAGCTGCCGTTTCCCACGGCGCGGCAGCGCATCGAGTACTTGCAGCACGTGACCGAGCACATGGCTGAGCATGTGCCGGATGTGCCGATCCTGGTCGCGGGCAACGGCGACCGGCTGTTGACCGTCGCGGCCAACCACGCGAACATCATCGGCTTCACCGGCGGTGACCGCGTGGCCACCGACGACGCCGATCCCCTTGCCGAACGAATCGAGTTCGTCCGTCAAGCCGCCGGTGAGCGCTTCGACTCGTTGGAGCTCAACCTCGCGCTTACGGCGATGCCCGTCGACGGGTCTGGGATGCCGGACCTGACGATTCCGCGGCGATTCCTACCGACGTTCTCCGACGAGGAACTCCTGCGCCACCCCGGCGTGCTGTCCGGATCGGTGCGCGAGATGGCTGACCAGATA
>DATFCF010000821.1:0-3614 GCA_035253445.1 Mycobacterium sp. | reverse complement strand
ACCGTGGATTTGGTGATCCGCAGGGTTCACCCCGACCGTTTGCCGGGTCGATATTCGCCGCTGCATCGCGGGTCGAATGATTGAAATTCACTCTTAATTATCAGCCTCTCCTGCAACCGCCGGGTCTGGTGTGACAGGATGGACGCCAGTTACGTTCCAGTAAGGCTCTACACTTTGAGATCGGTTGACGGTCCAGAACTCCAAGGGGGCAGACAATGCCGCTCACACCAGCCGACGTCCACAATGTCGCGTTCAGCAAGCCGCCTATCGGCAAGCGCGGCTATAACGAGGACGAGGTCGACGCCTTTCTCGACCTGGTTGAGAACGAGCTGACCCGGCTCATCGAAGAGAACGCCGATCTTCGCCAGCGAGTAGCCGAACTGGATCAAGAGCTTGCATCCGCCCGCTCCGGTTCAGGTGTGCAGGCGACCCAGGCCATCCCGCTCTACGAGCCGGAGCCCGAGCCGGCACCGCCCCCGCCCCCGCAGCCTGTTTACGAGGCACCGCCGCAGCCCGCGGCAGCCCCGGTGAGCGAGGACCAGCATCTGAGGGCCGCGAAGGTGCTGAGCCTGGCGCAGGACACCGCGGACCGGTTGACCGGCACCGCCAAGGCCGAGTCCGACAAGCTTCTCGCCGATGCCCGCGCGCAAGCCGACGCCATGGTCAGCGAGGCGCGCCAGACTGCCGAGACCACGGTGACCGAGGCCCGGCAGCGCGCCGACGCCATGCTGGCCGACGCCCAGACCCGATCCGAGGCGCAGCTGCGCCAGGCGCAGGAGAAGGCCGACGCGCTTCAGGCCGACGCCGAGCGCAAGCATTCCGAGATCATGGGCACCATCAACCAGCAGCGCACGGTGCTGGAAGGCCGCCTGGAGCAACTGCGCACGTTCGAGCGCGAGTACCGCACCCGCCTGAAGACCTATCTGGAGTCGCAGCTGGAAGAGCTCGGCCAGCGCGGCTCGGCCGCACCGGTCGACTCGGGGGCCAACAGTGAGAACGCCAGCTTCAACCAATTCAACCGGGGAAATAACTAAGCTCGCGGCACCTCCCGTTTAGTTCTCCTTCGACCTAGGGTTGATCAATGCTGATCGTTGCGCTCGTGCTCGCTGTCATAGGCCTTGCCGCGCTGGTGACCGCCGTCGTCACCAGCAATGAGCTGATCGCCTGGGTCTGTATCGCCGCCAGCGTGATCGGCGTGCTGCTGCTGATCGTCGACGCGGTACGGGAGCGCTCCAGAGGCGGCGCCGAAGAGTCGGCGGTCAACGCCGGCGAAGCCGAGGCGCAGCCGGAATTCGACGAGGAGTACCCAGACGAGCCGCTCGTCGCCGAGGAACTCGAAGGCGAGAGCGACGCTGAAACCACCGCGGTCACGACCGAACTGCGCGATGACCGCGATGACGAGGCCGCCGACGAGGACCGCGACGGCCGCTAAACCGTTGGCGTGGCCAGTAATTCACGCACTTCGTCGTCGGTGACCTGGTGGAAATCCTCGAACACCTGGCCGACAGCTTCGAATCCCGGCGGCATGGTCGCGCACACCACATCGTCGGCCTCTTCTGCGAGCTGTCTGCACGCCGACTCGGGTCCCACCGGCACTGCGACCACCACTTGTGCGGGTTCGGTTGCCCGCACCGCGCGAACCGCCGCGAGCATGCTGGCGCCGGTGGCGATGCCGTCGTCGACCAGGATCGCGGTCATGCCCGCAAGGTTCACCGGTGGCCGTCCTGGACGGTAAACCTCTTCGCGCCGGTGAAGCTCGACGGTCTCGCGTTCGATCGCGGCCTGAAGCTGTTCGTCGCTGATGCCGAGGTTTCTGACCAAGCTGTCATTGACCACCACGCCACCGCCAGTGGCCAGGGCACCCATCGCCAGCTCCTGCCACTGCGGCACACCGAGCTTGCGCACCAGGAACACATCCAGCGGGGCCCGCAGGAACGACGCCACCTCCCACCCGACCGGCACGCCGCCGCGAGCAAGGCCGAGCACCAACAGGTTGTCCGTGCCGCGATAGGACGCCAACTCTTCAGCCAGGACGCGGCCGGCTTCTCGGCGGTCCCGGAACGTGCGCCTCGCATTTCGGTGGGCGAGGCTGCTCCATCCGCTCATCGCAGTCATTTTCGATATCGGGGACATTTTCAGCGTACGACCGTGGGTGGGTACCCGTAGCGCAACGGAGGCAATCAGCCATGGGCATCGAATACGACAGCGTCGTCGACCACCCGCTGACCGAGGTGTTCGCCTGGCATACCCGCCCCGGCGCGATGAGGCGGCTGGTGCCGCCGTGGCAGCCGATGAAGGTGTTGGCGGAGGCGGAATCGCTGGCCGACGGGCGAGCCGTGCTCGGGCTGCCGGGTGGGTTGCGGTGGGTGGCCCAGCACGACCCTGCGGCGTTCGACCCGCCGCACCGCTTCGTCGACGCGCTTTCCGCGCAGGGGCTTTCGTCGTGGCCGGCCCGCATCATCGGCAAGTGGCGGCACACCCATGAGTTCTCTGAAACGTCTACCGGCACGCGGGTGTACGACCACGTCGACACTCCAGTGCCCGCAGCGGCACTGCGCTCGACGTTCGTCTACCGGCACCGGCAACTGGCCGACGACCTGGCCGCCCATCGCGATGCCGCCGACGCGGGCGCAACACCGCTGGTTGTCGCGGTCACCGGGGCCTCCGGTCTGGTCGGGTCCGCGTTGACGGCGTTCCTGAGCGCCGGTGGGCATCAGGTGATCCGATTGGTGCGACGGCCGGCGAGTCGAGGGGGCGAGCGGCAGTGGGAACCGGAGCGGCCTGCGCCGGACCTGCTCTCCGGCGTCGACGCGGTCGTGCATCTGGCGGGCGCCTCGATCGCCGGGCGGTTCACCGATGCGCACATGAGGGCGATCCGCGAGAGCCGCATCGGGCCGACCCGCCGCCTCGCTGAAGCCGCGGCGCGCGCCGACGACGGCCCACGCGCGTTCGTCAGTGCCTCGGCGATCGGCATCTACGGCTCTGCCCGCGGCGACGTGATGCTGTGCGAGGACAGCGTGCGCGGCGATGGGTTCCTTGCCGACGTCGTCGCCGATTGGGAGGCCGCCACGGCTCCCGCCGGCGAAGCAGGGCTGCGAGTGGTCACGGTGCGCACCGGGATCGTGCAGTCTGCCCGCGGCGGCACGCTGCGGTTGATGCGGCCACTGTTCGCCGCCGGGTTGGGCGGACGGCTGGGCACTGGGCGGCAATGGCTGTCGTGGATCGGGCTGGACGACCTGCTCGACGTGTACTACCGCGCGCTGTACGACACCCGCCTTGCCGGACCGGTCAATGCCGTCGCACCCGAGCCGTTGCGCAACGCCGACTACACCAAGGCGCTCGCCGGGGTGTTGCATCGCCCCGCGCTGTTGCCGGTGCCGTCGCTGGGACCGAAGTTGTTGTTAGGCGGACGCGGTGCCCACGAGCTCGCCGAGGCCGATCAGCGGGTGGTGCCGACCAAGCTCGAGACGCTGGGCCACCGGTTCCGCCGCGCGAAGATCGACGACGCGCTGGCTCACGAACTCGGGCACGGCCGACGCGACACGTAGGTGAGAAACCCACGCACCAGTCCGCGGACCCGTTTAGCCGCGCTGTCGGCGAGTTCGGTTGTGCGG
>DATFCF010000820.1:0-4369 GCA_035253445.1 Mycobacterium sp. | reverse complement strand
GATCAGCGAGGCAGACATCCTCTGGGACTTGGCAAGTCGGCTCGAGGGCCGGATGACGGCGATCGGCATGGAGACGTTCCTGTCGCGGCCGGCCAACCGCGCTCCGTCCGACGCAGAACGCGCCGCGACCGCCAACACCGTCGGCGCGGACCTGATGATCAGCCTGCGCTGCGCCACCCAGGCCAGTCCGTCAGCCAACGGGGTGGCGTCGTTCCACTTCGGCAACTCGCACGGATCGGTGTCCACCATCGGCCGCAATCTTTCCGACTTCATTCAGCGAGAAGTGGTGGCGCGCACTGGATTACGGGACTGCCGCACTCACGGCCGGACCTGGGACCTGCTGCGGCTTACGCGCATGCCCACGGTTCAGGTCGACGTCGGCTACATCACCAATCCGCGTGACCGCAGCATGCTGGTGTCCACCCCCACCCGCGACTCGATCGCAGAAGGCATCCTGGCCGCGGTCAAGCGGCTGTACCTGCTCGGCAAGAATGACCGCCCCACAGGCACATTCACTTTCGCCGAACTGCTTGCCCACGAACTGTCTGTCGAACAGGCCGGGCGGGTCAGCCCAACGTAACCGTCCGGCTCAGATGCACGGACTCGATCCCGCACCCACCGGCTGTTGCAGCTGAGCGGATTCCAGCAGCCGCTCCAGCGCCGCTTCGACGTCGGCCTTCCACCCCAGCCCCTGCTCCAGTTCGAGACGCAGCCGCGGGAAGTACCGGTGCTGCGCCACCACGACGAAGCCGGCGTCTGCCAGCAGATCGGCGTCGAGCACGCACTGGTCGACGGCGCAGTCACCGAGCACCTCGACTACTGGCTGCAGGTCCGGCGTCACCAGCCTCGGATCCAGCAGTTCGGCTACCTCAGCCGTACGCCCGAACGCTTCGAGGGCCCGAACACCTCGACGGACCAGATCACCGACGACCGCCGCGATCAGGCCGCGCGGGAGGTTTTCGTTGCCGTGGCCGGACTCCACCCCCAGCGAGGTGAGCAGCACCGCGTCGGCGCTGACCGGCCCGGTGGGAAAGGCGCGTGCCCGCGGCACGGCGCGCGGCGGCGCGTAGAACGCGTAGCCCAGGCATGGTTCGTCGCTGTGTGGGATCTCGATGAGTGCGGCGTCGCCCTCGGCGCAGCGCACCGCGAGCTGACCGCATGATCCCCACTCGAGCATGACCATCGACAGCCAGGCTTCCTTCTCGAACTCCGGGTCGGAGAGGTGATCATCTGCTGGCAGTGTCGATGGATCCACCTCCCAGTACACGCATCGGCGTGCGTGCTTGGGCAACTGCTCGAAAGCCTCGAGCCGCAGGGGCGTGATTCGCGCTGCCACTAAACTCCCCGGGTTCCACGCGGTGCTGACATGCACGGCTGCCACTCCAGGATAGAAGGGCGTGCCGCCGAACGCCCGCTTTCGCCGTCTTCGATCACCGCTGGCCGCCGTGGGATCGAATCCTGTTGCTACACATGGAATTTCCTCGATGAGAGAGCCGCGCGCGGCACCCGAACAGGGTCTGTGTCACAGTGACGTAATTACCGTGTGTCGTCGGTCAGGGCTACTCAGGCCTACTCAGGCCTTGGATGAGTTCATCAAGTCGACAATTCGTTGTAGGTCGTCGACAGACCCGAACTCGACAACGATCTTGCCTTTTCGTTTGCCAAGACTCACGGTGACGCGCGTATCGAACGCTGTCGACAGCCGCTCAGCAACGTCCTGCAGGCCCGGCATGTGAATCGGCTTGCGACGCGGCGCCGTCGGCGAGTTGGCGTCGGCGCGGTTCGCCAGCGTGACCGCTTCCTCGGTGGCCCGAACGGAAAGACCCTCGGCGACGATGCGCGCAGCAAGCTCCTCTTGCTGATCGGGTGTCCCCTCCAGCGACAGCAATGCCCGAGCATGGCCGGCCGACAGCACGCCTGCGGCGACGCGTCGCTGCACCGCGATCGGTAGCCGCAGCAGCCGGATCATGTTGGTGATCAGCGGCCGCGACCGGCCGATGCGGGCCGCAAGTTCATCGTGGGTGACGCTGAACTCCTCGAGCAGCTGTTGATAGGCCGCCGCCTCTTCCAGCGGGTTCAGCTGGACGCGATGGATGTTCTCCAGGAGGGCGTCGCGCAACATGCTGTCGTCGGCCGTCTCGCGAACGATCGCGGGGATGGTCGCGATGCCGGCCTGTTGCGCTGCGCGCCAGCGCCGCTCCCCCATGACGAGCTGATACTGCGGTGCCCCTGGCCGTGCGTCGGGCACTGCCCGCACCACGATCGGCTGCATGAGACCGAACTCGCGGATGGAGTGAATGAGTTCCGACAACGACTCCTCGTCGAAGACCTGCCGCGGCTGCCGCGGGTTGGGCTCGATCGCCGATGGGTCGATCTCTCGGTAGACCGCACCGACGGGATTGCCGTCCAAGGTCGCGGTCGCGGTCGGTGCTCCGCCGAGGACAACGTCGGCAGCCGCATCGCCCATCCGATGGCCGGGCACCACTGCTTCGTCGTCGGCCGGCCCGGTGGGAATCAGGGATGCCAGGCCGCGCCCGAGGCCACTCCGCTTGCGTGTCGGCTGGGTCATCGCAGTTGTCTCCTCTTCGCGCAAGCACTCATCGGGCCTGTCTCCCGTCCGGTCCGCCTCGTTCGGCGATCTCTCGGCTGGCATCGAGATAGCTCATCGCTCCCCGCGAACCGGGGTCGTAGTCCAGGATGGTCATCCCGTAGCCCGGCGCCTCGGATACCTTGACGCTGCGCGGGATAACGGTCCGCAGCACCTTGTGTCCGAAGTGCGTCCGCACATCCTCGGCGACCTGATCGGCCAACCTGGTCCGCCCGTCATACATCGTCAGTATCACGGTGGTGACGTTCAGCTCGGGGTTCAGATGCGCCTTGACCATCTCGATGTTGCGCAGCAGCTGCCCCACTCCTTCGAGCGCGTAGTACTCGCACTGGATCGGGATGAGGACTTCCGGTGCCGCCACGAGGGCGTTGATGGTCAGCAGCCCCAGCGAGGGCGGGCAGTCGATGAAGACGTAGTCGAAGTCGTAATTCGTGAGGCCGGCGAGTGCGGAACGCAGCCGGCCCTCGCGCGCGACCATGCTGACCAATTCGATCTCGGCGCCGGCCAGGTCGATGGTGGCGGGCACGCAGAACAACCGCTCACTGTGCGGGCTTCGTTGCAGCGCGGCCTGCAGCGGGATCTCGCCGATCAGAACCTCGTAGGACGACGGTGTGCCCTCCCGGTGTTCGATTCCGAGCGCGGTGCTGGCATTGCCCTGGGGGTCGAGATCGATCACCAGGGTCCGCAGTCCCTGCAATGCCAGCGCCGCCGCGATGTTGACCGCCGTCGTGGTCTTGCCAACGCCACCCTTCTGATTGGCGATGGTGAAGACGCGCTGACGGACGGGGCGCTGCAAGCTGCCCTTTGCAGCGGCGTGCAGCAGACGCACCGCCCGTTCGGCTTCGGCGCCAATCGGGGTGTCGACGCCGGCGGTCTCGCTCCATGTCTCGGGCCGACTGCCGTCCCATGTTTCACGTGAAACATCTGGCGCGGCTTCGTCGACTGGAGGCGTGGGTGGCACGGGACCGCTGGGCTCCGGTGTCGGCCTCATCGTCTGCTCCTGCCCGTTCGCTTCGGCGTTCGACTCGGCTCCGCGCGCCGTGCGACGACCACGGTGGCGGGTGGATTCAAGTAGTCCGCGCCACATCTGACCACCCTTTCATCGACAGCGCCCAGCGCCCCCATCACACGCCGGTGCTCGCGGATCTCGTCATCGGCGCGCTCTCCTTTGATGGCCAACATGCGCCCTCCCGGCCGCAGCAGCGGCAGGCTCCATTTGGTCAACTTGTCCAACGACGCCACCGCTCGCGAGACAACCGCGTCCATATCCCCCACCTGTTGCGTAACCGCAGAGTCGTCGGCCCGGCCCCTGACGACAGTCACCTCGATACCGAGGTCGTCGATGACCTCGCGCAGAAAGTCGCTACGCCGAAGCAATGGTTCGATGAGCGTCAGCCGGAGGTCGGGGCGGGCCAGTGCCAACGGTATCCCCGGAAGGCCTGCTCCACTACCGATGTCGGCCACGCGCTCGTCAGGCTCGAGAAGTTCGGCGACGGCCGCACTATTGAGTATGTGTCGGTCCCACAGCCGGTCGACTTCGCGCGGTCCGATCAGGCCACGCTCCACGCCCGCTCCGGCCAGGATTTCCGCGTACCGCTGGGCGCGCTCCACGTTGGCTCCGAAGATGGCGTCGGCGCCCTGCGGCGCCGCCGACACCTCCACATGTTTCACGTGAAACATCCTCCGGATCCCGCACTAGCGGCGTCACGACGCGAACTACACAGCTGTAACTCTGGCCCTCAATCGACGAGGACAACGACA
>DATFCF010000819.1:0-11822 GCA_035253445.1 Mycobacterium sp. | reverse complement strand
CTAGCGGCGGCCGACGTCGGAATCGCCATTGGTGCTGGCACCGATGTGGCGATCGCATCGGCAGGGGTGATCCTGGCCAGCTCCGACCCCCGTTCGGTGCTGTCGGTGATCGCGCTGTCAAAGGCGTCGTATCGCAAGATGAAGCAAAACCTTTGGTGGGCAGCGGGATACAACTTGATCTCGGTGCCGTTGGCGGCCGGTGTGCTGGCGCCGGTCGGCTTCGTGATGCCGATGTCGGTGGGGGCGATCCTGATGTCGGTGTCGACGGTGGTGGTGGCGCTGAATGCGCAGCTGCTGCGGCGGCTGGATCTGCGACCGGAGGCTGGCGTCCGCGCTTCTCTAAGAATCTGACTAGGCTTTGTGCAAACCAATGCGATCTTGTTAGGCCAGGTCACATAGTTTATATGTTTGTGATAGCAAATAGCACGAAGGATTAGGGGGCGAATGTGATCTTCCCCTCGTCGGGTTTCCGGGGTACTCGCCGGGACCAAAGGGTAACCGCTGCAATGGTATTCGTTGCGGATTACCTGGCCGATCGTCATCGCCGCCGGCCGGCCCACCGGCTATAGTTAGGTTTGACTAAGTTGGCATGTCAGGCCCCGTTTGTCATATCGTTTTCTCCACTTGTGGCGAGTGGGATAGGGCCGGCGTTCAGTGCTGCACGAAGGAACCTCCACCGCAGGGCCGGTCGATGCCTCAAAAGGGCTGGTCGACGGCTGCCATGCAGACTTCGCGAATACGTGCGGGAAAAAGGTAGGTGGGAATGACGCCCAGTAGTCAAGGGCTGTACAACCCCGCGTTCGAGCACGATGCGTGCGGCGTGGCGATGGTGGCTGACATGCATGGCCGCCGCAGCCGCAGCATTGTCGATGCGGCCATCACGGCCCTGGTGAACCTGGAGCATCGCGGCGCCCAGGGGGCCGAACCGCATACCGGCGACGGCGCGGGCATCCTGCTGCAGGTTCCCGACGAGTTCTTGCGCGCCGTTGTCGAATTCGACCTGCCGGAATACGGCAGTTACGCCACTGGCATCGCGTTCCTGCCGCAGTCGTCGAAGGATGCCGCGATCGCCTGCGAATCCGTCGAGAAGATCGCCGAGGCCGAGGGTCTCGAAGTGCTGGGTTGGCGCGAGGTGCCCACCGACGAGTCGTCGCTTGGCGCGCTGGCCCGCGACGCGATGCCGACCTTCCGCCAGGTGTTCATCGCGGGCGCCTCGGGGATGGACCTGGAGCGCCGCGCGTACGTGGTGCGCAAGCGCGCCGAGCACGAGCTCGGCACCAAGGGCCCGGGCCAAGACGGACCGGGCCGCGAAACCGTTTACTTCCCAAGCCTTTCCGGTCAGACGTTCGTCTACAAGGGCATGTTCACCACGCCGCAGCTCAAGGCGTTCTACCTTGATCTGCAGGACGACCGCCTCACCAGCGCGCTGGGCATCGTGCACTCGCGGTTCTCCACCAACACGTTCCCGTCGTGGCCGCTGGCTCACCCGTTCCGGCGCATCGCCCACAACGGCGAGATCAACACCGTCACCGGCAACGAGAACTGGATGCGGGCGCGCGAGGCGCTGATCAACACCGACGTGTTCGGCTCCGCGACGAGCCGCGGCTCGAGCCTGGACAAGATCGTCCCGGTTTGCACCCCGGGTGCTTCGGACACCGCGCGGTTCGACGAGGTGCTCGAACTGCTGCACCTCGGTGGCCGCAGCCTGCCGCACGCCGTGCTGATGATGATTCCCGAGGCGTGGGAGCGCCACCCGTCGATGGATCCGGCGCGGCGCGCGTTTTACCAGTACCACTCCTCGCTGATGGAACCGTGGGACGGCCCTGCGTCGATGACGTTCACCGACGGCACCGTGATCGGTGCGGTGCTGGACCGCAATGGCCTTCGCCCGTCGCGTATCTGGGTCACCAAAGACGGTCTGGTGGTCATGGCCTCCGAAGCCGGTGTGCTCAACCTCGACCCGTCCACCGTGGTCAAGAAGATGCGTCTGCAGCCCGGCAGGATGTTCCTGGTCGACACCGCCCAGGGCCGGATCGTCGACGACGAGGAGATCAAGGCCGAACTCGCCGCCGAACACCCCTATCAGGAGTGGCTCGACGCCGGCCTTTTCCACCTCGACGACCTGCCGCAGGGTGACTACGTCCGGATGCCGCACCACCGAGTTGTGTTGCGCCAGCAGGCTTTCGGCTACACCTACGAGGAACTCAACCTGCTGGTGGCGCCAATGGCCCGCACCGGCGCCGAGCCGCTCGGCTCGATGGGCACCGACACGCCCGTGGCGGTCCTCTCGCAGCGGCCGCGGATGCTGTTCGACTACTTCCAGCAGTTGTTCGCCCAGGTGACCAACCCGCCGCTGGACGCCATCCGCGAAGAGGTGGTGACCAGCCTGCAGGGCACCGTCGGCCCGGAGGGCGACCTGCTCACCCCGACGCCGGAGTCGTGTCGCCAGATCGTGCTGCCGCAGCCGATCCTGCGCAACCACGAACTGGCCAAGCTGGTCAACCTCGACCCCGACCAGGAGATCGACGGCCGCCGCCACGGACTGCGCACCGCCGTGATCCGTTGCCTGTATCCGGTCAACCGCGGCGGACAGGGTCTGCGCGAGGCGCTGAACAACGTGCGCGCCAAGGTATCGGCGGCCATCCGTGACGGCGCGCGCATCATCGTGCTGTCCGATCGCGAGAGCAACGAGCAGATGGCGCCTATCCCGTCGCTGCTTGCGGTCTCGGCGGTGCATCATCACCTGGTCCGCGAGCGCACGCGCACACAGGTCGGCCTTGTCGTCGAGGCCGGTGACGCCCGCGAGGTGCACCACATGGCCTGCCTGGTCGGCTTCGGCGCCGCTGCCATCAACCCCTACATGGCGTTCGAGTCGGTCGAGGACATGATCGACCGCGGCGTCATCGTGGGGATCGACCGCGACCAGGCCAAGGCGAATTACGTCAAGGCCGCGGGCAAGGGCGTGCTGAAGGTGATGTCCAAGATGGGCATCTCGACGCTGGCCTCCTACACCGGCGCGCAGCTGTTCCAGGCCATCGGCATCAGCCAGCAGCTTCTCAACGAGTACTTCACCGGCCTGACGTGTCCGGTCGGGGGCATTGACCTCGACGACATCGCCGACGACGTCGCCTCCCGGCACGCCCTGGCGTACCTGGACCGGCCCGACGAGTGGGCCCACCGTGAGCTCGAGGTCGGCGGCGAATACCAGTGGCGCCGTGAGGGTGAGTACCACCTGTTCAACCCGGACACCGTATTCAAGCTTCAGCACTCGACCCGCACCGGTCAGTACTCGATCTTCAAGGAGTACACCAAGCTCATCGACGACCAGAGTGAACGGATGGCCTCGCTGCGTGGCCTGCTCAAGTTCAAGGACGGCGAACGTCCGCCCGTTCCGTTGGACGAGGTCGAGCCGGCCAGCGAGATCGTCAAGCGGTTCTCCACCGGTGCGATGAGCTACGGCTCGATCTCCGCCGAGGCTCACGAGACGCTGGCCATCGCGATGAACCGCCTTGGCGGCCGGTCCAACTCGGGTGAGGGTGGCGAGCACGTCAGCCGGTTCGACCGCGAAGAGAACGGCGACTGGCGCCGCAGCGCCATCAAGCAGGTGGCCTCGGCCCGGTTCGGCGTCACCAGCCACTACCTGACCAACTGCACGGACATCCAGATCAAGATGGCCCAGGGCGCGAAACCCGGTGAGGGCGGCCAGCTTCCGGGTAACAAGGTGTATCCGTGGGTGGCCGAGGTGCGGCACTCCACGCCGGGGGTCGGCCTGATCTCCCCGCCGCCGCACCACGACATCTACTCCATCGAGGATCTGGCGCAGCTGATCCACGACCTGAAGAACGCCAACCCGCAGGCCCGCGTGCACGTCAAGCTGGTCAGCGAGAACGGCGTCGGCACGGTCGCGGCCGGAGTCTCCAAGGCGCACGCCGACGTGGTGCTGATCTCGGGTCACGACGGCGGCACCGGCGCCACCCCGCTGACGTCGCAGAAACACGCGGGCGCACCGTGGGAGCTCGGCCTGGCCGAGACTCAGCAGACGTTGCTGCTCAACGGGTTACGTGACCGGATCGTCGTGCAGGTCGACGGCCAGCTCAAGACGGGCCGTGACGTGGTGATCGCCGCGTTGCTCGGCGCAGAGGAGTTCGGCTTCGCCACCGCACCGCTGGTGGTCTCCGGCTGCATCATGATGCGCGTCTGCCACCTCGACACCTGCCCTGTCGGCGTGGCCACCCAGAACCCGGTGCTGCGGCAGCGGTTCAACGGCAAGCCGGAGTTCGTCGAGAACTTCTTCATGTTCATCGCCGAGGAAGTCCGGGAAATGATGGCCCAGTTGGGCTTCCGGACCGTCAACGAGATGGTCGGCCAAGTCGGTGCGCTGGACACCACGCGCGCGGCCGAGCACTGGAAGGCCTACAAGCTGGACCTGACACCGGTGCTGCACGAGCCGGAGTCGGCGTTCATGAACCAGGACCTGTACTGCAGCTCGCGTCAGGACCACGGGCTGGACAAGGCGCTCGATCAGCAGCTGATCGTGATGAGCCGCGAGGCGCTCGACTCGGGTAAGCCCGTTCGGTTCTCGACCACGATCGCCAACACGAACCGCACCGTGGGCACCATGCTGGGTCACGAGCTGACCAAAGCCTATGGCGGCCAGGGCCTTCCCGATGGCACCATCGACATCACCTTCGACGGTTCGGCGGGCAACAGCTTCGGTGCGTTCGTGCCCGCGGGCATCACGCTGCGGGTGTACGGCGACGCCAACGACTACGTCGGCAAGGGCCTGTCAGGCGGCCGCATCGTGGTGCGCCCGTCGGACAACGCGCCGGCGGACTACGTCGCCGAGGACAACATCATCGCGGGCAACGTGATCCTGTTCGGCGCGACCAGCGGCCAGGTGTTCCTTCGCGGTGTGGTCGGCGAGCGCTTCGCCGTCCGCAACTCCGGCGCGCACGCGGTGGTCGAAGGTGTCGGCGATCACGGCTGCGAGTACATGACCGGCGGCAAGGTCGTCATCCTCGGATCGACCGGGCGCAACTTTGCGGCGGGCATGTCCGGCGGCGTGGCCTACGTCTACGACCCCGACGGCACGTTCGACGAGAACCTCAACGCCGAGATGGTCGACCTCGATGCCCTGGACGACGAAGACGTCAACTGGCTGCGCGGCATGATCGTCGCGCACGTCGACGCGACCGATTCGGCCGTCGGACAACGCATTTTGAGTGACTGGGACGGAGCACTGAAGCACTTCGTGAAGGTGATGCCGCGCGACTTCAAGCGGGTGTTGGTCGCCATTGCCGAGGCCAAGGCATCTGGAGCTACCGGTTCAGACGTCGACAAGGCGATCATGGCGGCGGCCAATGCCTGATCCAAGCGGCTTTCTCAAGTACACAGAGCGACAGACCCCGCAGCGGCGGCCGGTCGACCTGCGGCTGCGTGACTGGAAAGAGGTCTACGAGGACTTCTCCCACGGCACCCTGCGCGAGCAGGCGACACGTTGCATGGATTGCGGTATCCCGTTCTGCCACAACGGATGCCCGCTGGGAAACCTGATTCCCGAGTGGAACGATCTGGTGCGCACCGACCGCTGGCGCGATGCGATCGAGCGGCTGCACGCCACCAACAACTTCCCCGAGTTCACCGGGCGGCTGTGTCCGGCACCGTGCGAGGGGTCGTGTGTGCTCGGCATCAACCAGGATCCGGTCACGATCAAGCAGATCGAGGTCGAGATCATCGACAAGGCCTTCGACGAGGGCTGGGTGGTGCCGCTGCCGCCGAACGTGCGGACCGGCAAGACGGTCGCCGTGGTCGGATCGGGGCCTGCCGGGCTGGCTGCCGCGCAGCAGCTGACCCGGGCCGGACATTCGGTGACGGTGTTCGAGCGAGACGACCGCATCGGCGGCCTGCTGCGCTACGGCATCCCCGAATTCAAGATGGAGAAGCGCCACATCGACCGGCGGCTGGAGCAGATGGCGGCCGAGGGCACGCAGTTCCGGGCCGGCGTGAACGTCGGCGTCGATATCACCGGCCAGAAGCTGCGATCCGAGTTCGACGCGGTCGTGCTCGCCGGCGGCGCGACGGCGTGGCGTGATCTGCCGATCCCAGGCCGTGAGCTCGACGGTATCCACCAGGCCATGGAGTTCCTGCCGTGGGCCAACCGGGTGCAGCAGGGCGATGCGGTAACCGACGGGAACGGTCTGCCGCCGATCCACGCCAAGGACAAGAAGGTCATCATCATCGGCGGCGGCGACACCGGCGCCGACTGCCTTGGCACCGTGCACCGCCAGGGGGCGGCCAGCGTGCACCAGTTCGAGATCATGCCCCGCCCGCCCCAGACCCGCGCGGACTCCACGCCGTGGCCCGTCTACCCGCTGATGTTCCGGGTGACCTCGGCGCACGAGGAAGGCGGCGAGCGCGTCTACTCCGTGAACACCGAGCAGTTCGTCGGCGAAAACGGGCGCGTCACCGGCCTGCGCGGGCACGAAGTGCGCATGGAGGGCGGCAGGTTCGTCAAGGTCGAGGGCACCGACTTCGACATGGAGGCCGACCTTGTCCTGTTGGCGATGGGCTTCGTCGGCCCGGAGCGCGAAGGACTGCTCACCGACCTCCGTGTCGAGCTCACCGACCGCGGCAACGTGGCGCGCAATGCCGCGTTCGCCACGACGGTGCCTGGCGTGTTCGTCGCAGGCGACATGGGTCGCGGCCAGTCGCTGATCGTGTGGGCGATCGCCGAGGGCCGTGCCGCGGCGGCCGGCGTCGACCGCTATCTGATGGGCCGAACCGCGCTGCCCGCGCCGATCAAGCCCACCGCGGTTCCGCAGCGATGAGCGCTGGCGCGAAGAGCATCAAGCAACCCTGGTTACCGTGACCTGAAGAAGTGACCGCGGCTGAGTCAGTGTCGGACGTGAGCCTGTAGTTGTCGAGACGTTTTGCGAGTGCAGGCCTCGGTAACTACAGGCTCGACGGGGAGCGCAGGTGCCCATCCCAACCGCGAGCAACCAACGATCGCCAATGCATGCGAGCGAGCCGGTCTGATCGGGATTCGTCATCGGTTCCGCAGTGGGAGTTGCTCCGGCAACGTTAGTCAGGGCCGGCAACGGCGTGTCTGCACCGGATGGCAACCGGCTGACCTAAGACTGGCGCCGATGAGTCGCCGCTACCGTCTGCCCGCGGGTTCCGAGTTGAACCGGCGGCACTTCATTGCGGCGCTGTCGGTGGCAACGCTGTCCGCCGTTGGTTTGAGCCGGTGCAGCTTCGGCGGGCAACAGCGGGTGGCGGAGGCGGCCGCGCCAGAGCCCGTGCCGGCACCCACCGCCGGGTTGTTGCCGCCACCGCCGCGCGAGACGCGTATCGCGCTGCCCGGCGGCGGGGTGTTGAGCAGACTGCCCGGCGAGGGGGACCTGCTGGCGCTCACCGTCGATGACGGCGTCAACAGCGACGTGGTGCGGATGTACACGCAGTTCGCCAGGGACACCGGGGTGCGGCTCACGTACTTCGTCAACGGGATCTACCGGTCGTGGACCGAGAACGCCGCCCTGCTGCGACCGCTGGTCGACAACGGCCAGATTCAGCTCGGCAACCACACCTGGTCGCACCCTGATCTGACGACGGTACCGCTGGCGCAGGTGGCAGAGGAGTTTCGCCGCAACCACCAATTCCTTTGGGACACTTACGGTATCGATGCCAGACCGTACTTCCGGCCGCCGTATGGACAACACAACACACACGTCGACAAGGTGGCGGGCGACCTGGGCTACAGCGCCGACACGTTGTGGTCCGGGTCGTTGGAGGACCACGTCTGGATCCCCGCGAGCGAGGTCGTCAAGATGGCCGATCGGTACTTCCATCCACAAACCATCGTGATCGGACACCTCAACCACATGCCGGTCACGCAGGTGTACGAGCAGTTGGTCGACGTGATTCGGTCGCGCAAACTGCGCACGGTCACCCTGGACGACGTCTTCCTCAAACCGGCCTGAATCGGGCCGTCGAGGTGAGTCACATCCGTCACTTCAGCCCCAATAAAAACATCTGATGATTGTTCGGCGTGCCTAGTTCAGTTTGCCAGATTATGGGTATCTAATGACTTGATGAGGGTCTTGCGGTAACGTAAGCCTCCGATTCAGCTATTGAAATACCGCAGGAGAGATCGACGTGTACATCAACCCACTGTCGCGTTCTCGGATGAGTCGAATCGCCTGGTCATTGCTCCGTCACCCGCTGAGGAGCCGAGAGTTCCCGGCCAAGGCCGAGCGGTTGATCACCGCCGACGAGCTACTTCGTTACGGGGTCTAGCGACCCCGCGTCACCCTGGTTACGCTGATTCGACGGCGCGTGACCATTCATTTGCCTAACCGTTATATTTTCGTTATCGTCAGTTGACTTTGCTGGTCAATAGGCCAGAATCCCGGATCGCCTCCGCCAGCGGTTCCAGCACAGCAGGTGTGTGCGGCGTCGGCAGATACACGATCGCCAAGTCCAGACCCTCCTCGCCGAGGGCCGCCGCTGCCTCGATCCCCTGGCCGAAGTCGAGCGGCTGACCGGGATTGTGGTGGTCCGATGTCAGCCGCACGTGCGCCGAGAGCATGATCTCCTTCGGGTCTCGGCCGATGTCCGCGCAGTGCGACGCGAGCACATCGCGCTTGCGGGCGAATTCCTCGGCCGGGCCGCCGACGTAATTCCAGTGGTCGGCATACTTCGCCGTGATGCGCAGCGTGCGCTTCTCGCCGCTGCCCCCGATGCAGATCGGCGGGTGGGGCCACTGCGGTCCTTTCGGCTCGTTGCGCGCGTCCTTGAGTTGGTAGAACTTCCCGTCGAACGACGTGGTCTCCTGGCTCAGCAGGCCTTTGAGAACCTGGCAGGCTTCCTCGAAGCGGTCGAAGCGTTCCTTGAGGGTGCCCAGCTCGATGCCGTAGGCGCCGGATTCCTCTTCGTTCCAGCCGGCACCGATGCCGAGCTCGAGGCGTCCCTCGGAGATGATGTCAACGGCCGCAGCCATATTGGCCAATACGGCGGGATGGCGGTAGTGAATCCCGGTGACCAACGTGCCAAGCCGCAACCGTTTGGTGGCCTGCGCCAGCGCGGTGAGCGTGCTCCAGCCCTCGAGGCACGGGCCGGTGGAGTCGGAGAAGATCGGATAGAAATGGTCGAAGGTCCAGCCGGACTCGTAGACGTCGATATCGTCGGCGGCCTGCCACACGGCGAGCATGTCGGACCAAGCGGTGTTCTGCGGTGAGGTTTTGAACGCGAATCGCACTTGGCCGAGCGTAGTCCGAGTTCCTGACAGTGCGTCGTATGCCGGGTCAGTCCGGTTCGCCGTACTCGTCGAACCAGTACGCGAGCTTGCCCCTGCGACTCACGGCGCGCAGCCTGCGCTCGGCCGCCGCGCGCGTCTTGGTGGTCGTGACGATGAGAAGTTCGTCGCCGATCGCGATACGGGTGTCGGGCTGCGGGACGAACGTGTGGCCGTCGCGGATGATCAGGGTGATGACGCTGGGGTCGGGGAGTCGCAGTTCGAGGACCGTGACGTTGTGCAACCGCGACGGCGCTTGCACGGTCATCGTCAGCAGCTCCGCCTCCAAGACGTCAAGGGGTGCCGATTCGACCTGGATCTCGCGGGTGGCCTCCTTCGGAATCAGCCCCAAGCGGTGCGCGAGCGGGCGCAGGCTCGGACCCTGAACCAGGGTGAACACCACCACCAGGATGAACACGATGTTGAGGATGCGCAGGCTGTCGGGCACACCCCCGACGATCGGGAAGGTCGCCAGCACAATCGGGACGGCGCCGCGCAGACCGGCCCACGACAGGAAGACCTGTTCGCGCCACGGCACCCGGAATCCGGCGAGTGAGATGACAACAGACAGCGGCCGGGCGACCAGCAGCAGAACGAGGCCGATGACGATCGCCGGCACCAATTCGGCGGCCAGATCGCTGGGGTCGACGAGCAGACCGAGCAGGACGAACAGGCCGATCTGCGCGAGCCAGCCGAGCCCTTCGGCGAAGGACCGGGTGGCCGAGCGGTGAGGAAGCCCGGTATTGGCAAGCACTACCGCGGCGAGATACGCGGCGAGGAACCCGCTGGCATGGGCGCTGCCTGCCGCGGCGAACGCGACCATGCCCAGCCCGAAGGTGGCGAGCGGATACAGGCCGGAGGCCGGAAGCGCGATGCGGCGCAGTGCGATTGAGCCGAGAAATCCGCAACCCAACCCGATCGCGGCGCCTACTCCCAACTCATAGACCAACTCGGCCAGCGCGTGCACCGGGGACAGCTCCAACGGCGTCACGCTGAACATCAGCACGAGGATGACGGCAGGGGCGTCGTTGAATCCGGACTCGGCCTCGAGCAGGCCGGCGACGCGGCGCGGTAAGGGCACGACGCGTAACACCGAGAACACCGCGGCCGCGTCGGTGGAGGACACGACGGCGCCGAGCAGCAGCGCCAGTTGCCATTCGATCCCGAGCAGCAGGTGCGCCCCGGCGGCGGTGACCGCCATGCTGACCGCGATGCCCACGGTGGCCAATGCGCCCGCGGGGGCCAACACCTTTCGCACGTCGGCGAACCGCGTCGTCAGGCCGCCTTCGATGAGGATGATCGCCAATGCCACCGTGCCGAGATGATCGGCGAGCAGGTAGTTGTCGAATTGCAGTCCCAGCCCGTCTTCGCCGACTATGACGCCCACACCGAGGAACAGCAGCAGGCTCGGCAGTCCCACTCGGCTGGCGGCCCGAGTGGCGACGATGCTGGCGAGTAGCACCAGCCCACCGGCGAGCAGCACCAGGTACAGCTGCTGCATGCTCATTTCATTCCCGTCCGGGACCGCGTCGATGGTTTGACGTGCAGTTAACCAGTACCACGGCGCACGGGTGCGGTGGTCCTGCCGGTAGTGGCGCAGGACGCCGCCACATGGGTCAGGATGAGTTCGTGTTCCGGTTCAGAAGGCGATCCGCTGCGGCATCGACAGCCGGTGACCGCGCTGACGAGCGGCAGATGATGCGCGTCGGCATCGCCGGTGCCGGGGCGGTCGGCCGGTCTGTCGCCCAGGAACTACTCGACTATGGCCACAAGGTGTTGCTGATCGAGCACAACGTCAATCATTACGAACCGCACACGGTTCCCGATGCCGAGTGGTTGTTTGCCGACGCGTGCGAGCTGTCGTCGCTCGAGGAGTCCGGAATTCAGATGTGTGATGTTGTCATCGCCGCGACCGGTGATGACAAGGTGAATCTCACGGCGGCGTTGTTGGCGAAGACCGAGTTCGGGGTGGCCAGGGTGGTCGCACGGGTCAACGACATGCGCAACGAATGGCTGTTTTCCGAGTCGTGGGGCGTCGATGTCGCGGTCTCTGCGCCCAGCGCCTTGGTCGCGGCCATCGAGGGCGCCATCGATATCGGACACCTCGTGCGGTTGATGGAACTGCGGCAGGGGCAAGTGAGCCTGGCCAAACTGACGCTGCCCGAAGACGATCCATTCGTCGGTCAGCGGATGCGCGATCTGCCACTGCCCGCAAACACCGCACTGGCCATCGTCATTCGTGACAGCGGGATCGTCCTTCCTGCGCCGGACGACATACTTCAGGCCGGCGACGAGATGTTGTTCTTCGCCGGCGGCGCTGCCGCCGAGAACCAGGTCAGGGCCCTCGTTCGCGGCGCCATCGATGAGATTTCGCCACGACGGAGGTCAGTACCGTCATGATGGACTTGACGCCCGCCTGCCAACGCACGTCCGACGTGCTCGCCAACGTGACTGACGCCCAGCTCGCCGCTGCGACCCCCTGTAACCCGATGCGCTTGCGTGATCTGGTGCAGCACATCGGTGAGCTTTC